>JAKAWM010000057.1 GCA_021827285.1 Actinomycetes bacterium
GGTGCTTAAGTTGGTCCCTATTGCCGAGGCGTCCACCATCGCCCACCTGCAGGGCCTCTCCTGGGAGCCTATCCAGCGGGCCGAGCGGGTGGTGCAGATGGCCATGGCCAAGGCGGGGGAGTGGAAGGGGTCGTCCGCGGCCGGACCAAGCGGTGGCGAAGGCGATGGAGGCGGTGCTGCCGAGAAAGCCCTCCTGGCCGGCGTCGGCCAGGGGGCCTCGCGGACCTACGACCAGGACCACCCCTGGGGGCCGGCGCAGCCAGCGCCCGTTGAGGTCTCTGGCCGGCCACTGAGCCATGGCTGAGGGCGCCCGCTACCGGTTCGAGCCCCTCCAGAGGCGAGGGCTCGTGCTCGGGCTGGGGCCGGCTCAGATCGCCGTCCTGACCTCGGCCGTGCTGGTGGCCTTCGGGCTGATAAGCAGCGCCCGCGGTGTGCCCGCCACCTTGGCCGCCGTGGCCGTCCTCGGCTTGGGGGTCGTTTTGTGCCGGCCGGTGGCCGGGCGCCCGGCGCTGTCCTGGCTTGGCATCGGGACGGCCTTCGTCGGGCGGCGCCGCCAGGCCGGCGCCGCCCCGCCAGGCTTGCCCTCTAGCGGTGCCCTCCGCTTGCCAGTCCGGGTCTGGCCTCCCGGGCTCGTGCTTCATGAGCTGGTACCAACCGATGGCGGGGGCCCATTGGGTGTGCTCCTGGACAGGCGTGGGGGTACCGCGGCCGCCCTGGTCAGGGCTAAGGGCGGGGCCTTCTGCTTGCTCGATGAGGCCGGCAAGCAACGTCAGCTGGTGTCGTGGGGCACGGTCCTTGAGTCGTTGGCCACCCATCGGGGCTCCCTCGCTCGGCTGCAGTGGTGCCAGCGCAGCTTGCCCGAAGACACCAGCCCGTTGGTCGCCAAACTGAAAGCCAATGCTGACCCGGCCAGCCCCGGCTACCGGTCCCACCTCGCCCTGCTCGAAGCTGCCCGGTCCTGGCGGCACGAAACCCTGTTGGTGGTGGTGGTCCGTTGGCAGGGTGGCCTGGCCCGGCGAGGACAGGAGTGCGCTGACCTCCTTCATGCCGAGGTGGCCGCACTGCGCGCCATGTTGCGCAGCACTGGCACCGCGTGCGAGCCGGCCCTGGACGGGCGTGGCCTAGCCGGGGCGGTGGGTGCATATATCGAGCCGTCCCTTCAGCGCTACTCCGACGCCTACCCCTGGCCGCTTTCGGTCGAGGAAAGATGGGACGCGCTGCGTATCGACGGTCTCTGGCACAGGACGTATTGGGTAGCGGAGTGGCCTCGAAGCCACGTGGGCCCGGACTTTCTCAGCCCCCTCCTGATACGGGGTGGGAGCCGCTCGTTCTCGGTGGTCATGTCCCCGGTCCCCCCCGATCGGGCCGCCAGGGAAGCGGAGTCTTCCCGCACGGCGCAGCTAGCCGATTCCCGCCTCAGATCTCAGGGAGGGTTCTTGGAGACGGCTCGCCACCGCCGCCAGGCCGAAGCCCTGGAGAGCCGCGAGGCCCAACTGGCTGACGGCCGGGGAGCCTTCGAACTGGCGGGCTACGTAACCGTGTCGGCTCCCGATGAGGCAGCCCTGCAGCATTCGAGTGCGGAGTTGGAGCGGGCCGCCGGTGGGGCCCGGCTCTGCCTGCGCCTCCTTTACGGTCAGCAGAGGCGAGCCTTTGGCTGGGCGATGCCCTTCGGGCGCGGCCTGTGAGGTGGCGGTGCGGGCTGCCCGCCCCTCATCGGGCGACCACCTCCGAGCTGCGGGCACTTTACCCGTTCGTGACGCCCGAACCCCTGGAGATCGACAGCTGTTACCTGGGGCGGGAGGCGGCCGGTGGCCTGTTCTGCTTCGACCCATGGGGGTGCTACGAAATGGGAGCCTTGACCGGGCCCAACATGGTCGTCCTGGGCCAGATCGGGAGGGGTAAGTCCGCCTTTGTGAAGAGCTTCCTTTGGCGGCAGCTCATCTTTGGGCGCCAGTGCTGGGTACTTGACCCCAAGGGAGAGTACGGGAGCCTGGCAGAGGCCTGGGATGCCGTGCCCCTCCGTCTGGGGCCAGGCTTGGGCCTACGCCTCAACCCGCTGGACGTGGGCTGCTCGACGCCCAGCGAGCATGCGCACCAGCGCCGCAGCGAGCTGTTGGCCGCGGTACTGGCCAGCTCGCTGGGCCGGGGGCTGCTTCCCCAGGAGCGGGCCGCCACCGACGTGGCGCTGGCCGCGGCCGAGGAGCGCGCCCGCGTCCCCACCCTTCCCGTCGTGGCTGAGGCACTGCTCTCCCCAGGCGAGGACCAGGCCCGGCTACTGGGAACGGACACCGAAGGGCTCCGCCAGGATGGCCGCCAGCTGGCACTGGAGCTGCGCCGCTTGGTCCAGGGGGACCTGTCCGGCATGTTCGACGCTGAGACCACGCCGGGGATCGCCTTGACGGGTCGGCTGGTCGTCCTTGACCTCTCCGTCCTGTACGGCTCGCCGGCCCTCGGGCTTCTCCTTGTCTGCGCCATGTCGTGGCTGCAGAGCGCCATGCGGGCGGGCGACGGCTCCAAGCGCCTCGTGGTGCTCGACGAGGCCTGGGCCGTGCTCAGCCATTTGCCCAGTGCCCGCTGGCTGCGGGCGACCTTCAAGTTGTCGCGCTCCTACGGGGTAGCCAACGTCGCCGTCCTGCACCGCCTCTCCGACCTTCGGGCCGCTGGCCACGATGGATCGGAACAACAGCGTCTGGCCGAGGGCCTCCTCTCTGACGCAGAGACGCGGGTGCTGTTCGGCCAGAGCGCGGCCGATGCGGCACAGGCGGGCGAGTTGCTGGGGTTGTCCACAACTGAGGTGGGATTGCTCGGCCAGCTTCCCCGGGGCGTAGCCCTCTGGAAAGTCGGCCAGCGTTCCTACCTGGTGGAGCACGATCTGTCCCGGGAGGAGCTGGCTCTGGCCGATACCGATGGGGCCATGCGCTGAGGGCTTGGGGAACGGGCAGTGCCGCTTACCGGCAAGAATGCAGGTGACATGGACCACCGAGCCAGCCCACCCGGCCCCTTTCCCTTGCGCACCAGGCTGGCCGCCTTGGCCGGTAGGAGCCTGGCCCGGCTTTCCCGCCGCGCCGGGCGCGGGTCAGGGTCGGTGGTAGGCGGGCACGCCATCTTGGCCATCGACAGATCGGCCCTAGCCAGGCTGGCCGCGGGCCGGGAGACGTTTCTGGTTTCGGGCACCAACGGCAAGACCACGACCACCAAGCTGGTGGCCGCCGCGGTCTCCCCGACCGGCCACGTCGTGACCAACGTGCTGGGTGCCAACCTGCCCTCGGGATTGGCCACGGCTCTGGCCAGCGGTCCCCGGGGGGCTCCCGCCGTCCTTGAGGTTGACGAAGCGTGGCTGCCCAGGGTGGCCACTCAACTGGGCCCTTCCGTCATGGCGCTGCTCAACCTGAGCCGGGACCAGCTGGACCGCAACAACGAGGTGCGCCAAGTAGCGCAGCGCTGGCGCCAGGCTTGCCAAGAGGCGTCCCCCTCCTTGGTTGTGGTAGCCAACGCGGATGACCCGCTCGTGGCCTGGGCGGCATCGGGGGCCAAGCGGGTCATCTGGGTGGGCGCTGGGCTGCGCTGGAAAGCGGACGCCACCGGGTGCCCGGCCTGCGGTGGCCAGGTAGTTTTCGCAGGCGCCAGCGACAGCCCGTTGAGGCTCGAGGACGAGCCTCTTGCCGGGTGGTCCTGCTCTGAGTGCGGGCTCTGCCGCCCTCACCTCGATGTGCTGCTGGACTGGCGGCCCGGCGGTGGCCACTCGGCCATCGTGGTCCACGGCACCCGGCATCGCCTCTCGATCGGGTTGCCCGGGCGCTGCAACGCCGCGAATGCTGCTATGGCGTTGGCCGCGGTTGCAGCCAGTGGGCGAGACGCCGAAGCGGCACTGGTGGCCATGGCTCGGGTCCGAGATGTGGCCGGGCGTTACGCGACGGTGAAGGTCGGGCGCGCCTCGGCTCGGCTTTTGCTGGCTAAGAACCCAGCCGGGTGGGCTGAAGTCTTTGACATGCTCAGCCCGCCCCCGGCCCCGGTGGTCGTGGCCATCAACGCGCGGACGGCAGACGGCCACGACCCGTCCTGGCTCTGGGACGTGCCCTTTGAACAGTTGCGTGATCGTTTCGTGGTCTCCACCGGAGAGCGCGGTCTCGACCTGGCTGTCCGCCTGCATTACGCAGAGGTGCCCCACGCCTATGTCCCCGGGCTCCACCAGGCGGTTGAAGCGGCCGCCAATAACCCCGGGTCACGGGCCCCGGGCGGCCCTGACCCTGGGGTAATTGAAGTGGTGGCCAACTACACCGCCTTTCACCAGCTCTTGAGCATGACGGGGCGGCGGCCTTGACCGTGACGGTGGCGCTCGTTTACCCCGAGCTGCTGGGGACCTACGGGGACAGTGGCAACGCCACCGTGCTCGTCCAGCGCTTGCGCCGCAGGGGCCAAGAGGCGCGGGCCCTTACCGTGCATGCTGACCAGGTGGTGCCGGCCACGTGCGAGCTGTACGTGGTCGGGGGCGGGGAGGACCTGCCTCAAGAGTTGGCCGCGGCCAAGCTACGCGCCGCCCGCCCCCTGCACCGCGCCGTTGAGGCAGGCTCCGTCGTCTTGGCCGTCTGTGCTGGTTTGCAGGTACTGGGCGAGCGCTTTGCCGGCCCGGACGGTCGGGCCACCGACGGGCTCGGGATCCTTGACTGCGTCACCGAGCGCACCGGGTCGCCCCGCGCCATCGGTGAGATCCTGGTGCAACCAGCGGCCGAGTGGGCTGGTCAGGGCCTGCCCGTCCTGACTGGCTTCGAGAACCACGGAGCGGTTACCGAGCTCGGCCCGGGTTGCCGGCCGGTAGGCCGGGTAATAGCCGGAGTGGGCAACCACGACGGCACCGTCGAAGGCGCGGTCGCGGGGAGGGTCTGGGGGACCTATATGCACGGGCCGGTGCTGGCCCGTAACCCGTGTTTGGCCGACATGTTGCTGTCCTGGGTAGTGGGCTCCCTGGGCCCCTTGGACGACACCGAGCCCGAGGCCCTGCACGACGAACGCGCCCGGCTTGGTTCACTCGAGCGGCGCCTGGGCGGCCCTGTCCAGGAGGCGAGCCGCTGGGCCCGGCTGAGGCGAGCCAGGAGCGGCCAGTGAAGTCCACGGCCTTTTTTACGGACCACTACGAGTTGACCATGCTGCAGGCGGCGTTGAAAAGCGGTCGGGCCGCCAGCCCGGCCACCTTTGAGATCTTCACCCGGCGGATCCCCGATCGACGCCCCTGGGGCGTGTTCGCCGGGCTGGGCCGTTTTACCGCCGCGCTGAAGGATTTCATTTTCGGAGACGAGGAAATTTCTTGGCTCGAAGAGCACCGGGTGGTTGATAGGGCCACGCTCGACTTCCTCGCCAGCTACCATTTCAGTGGTGACATAGACGCTTATCGGGAAGGCGAACTCTATACCGCCGGCTCTCCGGTCCTGACCGTGGAGGGCCCATTTGGCGAAGCCCTGCTGTTGGAAACGCTGGCGCTCAGCATACTCAATTTCGACTCCGCCGTAGCCTCGGCCGCCAGCCTGATAACGCTGGCCGCGGGTGGACGACCGGTTATAGAAATGGGGAGCCGGCGGGTCGAGCAGTGGGCCGCGGTGGCTGCGGCCCGCGCCGCGTATATCGGCGGTTTTGCTAGTACCTCCAACCTGCAAGCAGGGCGGCTTTATGGCATCCCCACGACGGGCACCGCATCGCACGCCTTTGTGCTCGCCTACCCCAGCGAAAAAGAAGCCTTTGCCGCCCAGGTCGCAGCCTTGGGCCTAGGGACAACATTGCTGGTCGACACCTTTGACTCCATGCAGGGCATACGCAGAGCGGTGGAAGTGGCCGGCCCCGAGCTGGGCGCGGTCCGGATCGACTCGGGCGACTTGGGCAGCCAGGCATTGGCGGCCCGGCGGCTCCTGGACGAGCTGGGCGCCAGGGCTACCAAGCTGGTGGTGACCGGGGACCTCGACGCCCGGACCATCGCCGCCTTGGGCGCGGCTCCCGTTGATGTCTACGGGGTCGGTACCGGCGTGGTCACGGGCATGGGTGCCCCGAGTGCCGGCTTCGTGTACAAGTTGGTGGCCATCGCTGACCCGGGTCATGGCCCCGGGGCGCTTCAGCGGCCCGTGGCCAAGCGCTCGGTCGGCAAGGCGACGGTGGGCGGGCGTAAGTGGGCTTGGCGCGCCGAGTTGGGCGAGCTTCCTGGGCACTCTTTGGCCGGGGGGACAGCCGAGGCGGGCCCTGCCGCGGTTGAGTTGCCTGCCTGGGCGGATGTCGTTGCCACCGTCCCTAGTTGCCCTCACCCTGGGGCAGTGCCGCTCCAGGTCAGGGTGGTGGACAAAGGCGTGGTTGGCCCCCAGCCGACATTGGGCGAGGTAAGGGCGTACCACGCGGCGGTCCGCCACCGCACCGGCGGCTTGGTGCCGTTGCTGCTCGACCGCCACCCCTGACCCTCCCAGGAGCACCAAACGTGGTGCCGACATCCTCCAAGGGGGTTGTAACCTGACAGCATGAGCCCTATGCCTTCGCGCAGGGCCAGGTACCTCGCCCCTGCCGCGGTGCTCGGAGCGATCGCCCTAGGTGCTTGGGCCCCGACCTTGTCTGCCTCTCCGAACCCCGGCCTGGCGGCTATATCTCCTCAGCAATTGCTCGTGGATGTCCAAAATGCCCAGCCGCCCCAGCTGTCCGGCATCCTCAACTGGACGGCCAACTTGGGCATAGCGGACCTTTCCTCACTGGTGCAGGCGGGCGGCCAGGGTGGCGGAGGTGGCTTTAACCCCTTGTCCTTGCTTTCTGGCAGCTACAACATCAACCTGTGGCTCGACGGGACCAAGGCTGAGCACATCTCCCTGGCCCAGGACCAACCGGCCAGCGAGGTCGACCTGGTACGCAACGGTGACCGAGCGTGGCTGTGGGACAGTTCCACCCAAACGGTCAACGAGTTCGTCGGGATGCCCACCTCGGGAACAGGCAGCACGACGACCACGACGACGCCTCCACTGACTCCCCAACAGATGGCCACCCGCATCCTTGACCACCTGAGCCCGACGACGCAGGTCGTCACGGGGCCATCGGTCTACGTCGCCGGCCAGCCGACCTACCCGCTCGTCCTTTCGCCTAAGACCACCAGCAGCACGGTGGACCACGTTGAAATTGACGTGGGTGCGAGAGGTGACCTGCTTGGCGTACCGCTAGCAGTGAGCGTGTACGCGAGCGGGCAGACCAGCCCCGCTCTTTCGTTGGCCTTCAGCCGGCTGAGCCTGGGCGAGCCGGCTGCCAGCGAGCTGACCTTCACCCCGCCGCCTGGGGCCAAGGTCGTCACCCACACCCTGGGCGGTAGCCAAACCGCCACAACGTCCCACCATGGCCTGACTGTCCACGGCTCGGGCTGGGCCACTTTCGTCAGTGGTCCGGCCGCTCGCCTTGGTGCTTCGGCTCAAGGGACGCTCGACGCGGTCACCACGGTCGTGCCCGTCAGCGGGCAGTCCGCCCGACTGTTCAGCACCGACCTCCTCAACGTGCTGTTCATGAACGGCCAGTTTTACGCCGGTTTCGTCGCCCCGAGCGTGCTCGAAGCCGCGGCTTCCTCTGCCTCTTAGGCCACCCGTGGCCTCTACGGACGGCCTGGCCGTCGAGACCCATGGCCTGGCCAAGCACTTCGGCACGCTCGCGGCCGTGGACGGCATAGATCTGGCCGTCCCGGCGGGCAGCACCTACGGGTTCCTTGGCCCCAACGGCTCGGGCAAGACCACTACTATCCGGGTGCTCCTCGGGTTGGTCAACCCCACCGCCGGGAGCTGGAGCCTGCTCGGCCAAGGCATGCCGCACCGGGCCATGGACGCCCTCCCCCGGGTGGGAGCCTTGGTGGAAGGGCCGGCCTTTTACCCCTGGTTGTCCGGCCACGACAACCTGGCTCGGTTGGACGCGCTCGGCCCTGACGGCCGTTCGGCAACCCGGGAAGCGAGGATCGCCGGCGCGCTCGCTCGGGTGGGGCTCACCGCGGCTGCCAAGCGCAAGTACAAGGCCTACTCACTCGGCATGCGCCAGCGCCTCGGGTTGGCCTGGGCTTTACTGCGTCCCCGGCAACTACTGGTGCTCGACGAACCCACCAACGGCATGGACCCCCAGGGCACCCGGGAGATCCGCCACCTCGTCCGCCAGTTGGCCGAAGACGGCACCACCGTGTTTTTGTCGTCCCATCTCCTGTCGGAGGTCGAGCAGGTTTGTACCCACGTCGGGGTGATGCACCGGGGCAAGCTCTTGATGCAGGGCACCCTGGACGAGTTACGGGCCTCTTCTGTCCCCCGGCTTCGGGTCCAACCCGACGACCCGGCCAAGGCTGTCGAGGTGCTTTCGACCCTCGGTCTTTCAGACATCGGCCGGCAAGGGCCCGACGTGGTAGCCAGTATGGGCAACGTGGCTCCCGAGGAGTGCTGCCGGCGCTTGGTCGAGGCAGGCGTCGGGGTGCGGATGCTGGTGAGCGAAAAGGCATCACTGGAGGACGCGTTCGTGGCTTTGACCGGTGAAGGCTTCGATGTGGCTCGTTGAGGCTCGCACCACCTTCGCTCGAGCCAGGGTCAGGGCGTTGCTCCTGGTGCTGTCGGCCGTGCCGGTGTTCATTGCCTTGGTGGTCTTCCTCTCGGGCGGGCCGGCTGCCGGAGAGGGCCCCTCATTTCTCGACCGCGTCCTGCACAACGGGGTGTTCACTGCCCTGGCCGCGCTCACCGTCACCATGCCCTTCTTCATCCCCCTTTCAGTCGCCGTGGTCGCGGGCGATTCCATAGCCGGTGAGGCCAGTCTGGGGACTTTGCGCTACCTGGTGGCCAGGCCGGCCGGCCGGGCACGCCTGTTGTGGGCCAAAGCGGTCACCGTGGCGCTGTTTTGCCTCGTCGCCGCCATCTCCGTCGTGGTGGTTGGGCTCATTGCTGGGGTTGCCTTTTTCTCCCACGGGCAGGTGGTGACACTGTCGGGCACGACGGTGAGCTTCATGGACGGTGTCGGCCGTAGCTTGCTGGCCGGTTTGGTGGTGGGGGCGTCCATGTTCGGCTTGGCGTCGCTGGGCGTTTTTGTTTCCACTATGACCGACGTACCCATGGCGGCAATGGCCGTGACGATAGGGGCGGTTGTCGTCTCGGCCATCCTGGACAGCATCTCACAGGTCTCGTTCATGCACCCATGGTTGTTGACCAACTATTGGACTGCTTTCGCAGACTTGGCCCGCGATCCCGTGCCTTGGCACAACATCTGGAAGGACCTTGTTCTCCAAGCCGGCTACTGCGCCGTGTTCGGTGCGGCCGCCTGGGCGCGAATTACCACTCGAGATGTGCTGACCTAGTGCCACGACAGGCAACGTATGCGTTCTTTGCGGCCGAGCTCAGGTGCGCTCCCACAAGCGGATACCGCCCAGGATGCCTGCTGTGTTGTCTGCCAAGGTTACGTTAGCCGGTAGCTGTACTTTGACCCGGGCTGAGTTGCCGCCTCCGATGTAGCAGTGATCGAAAAAGACAAGCTCCCTTAGCACTTCTACAGTTTTCAGCACGCGTCGGTTCCATTTCTTGTTGCCTACTTTGCGCCTAGCGTCTTCACCCAGCACTTCGTTGTAGGTCTGGCCCTTTTTTCCGAGGGGGTGGTGGGCCAGCTCTAGGTGAGGAGCC
>JAKAWM010000058.1 GCA_021827285.1 Actinomycetes bacterium
AGACAAGGTGCGTGGACTTAATTTGGGGGCTAGCGACTATATTACAAAGCCTTTTTCATTTGAGGAGCTCCTGGCCCGGG
The DNA here is from genome assembly GCA_021827285.1 of Actinomycetes bacterium. Lineage (GTDB taxonomy): Bacteria > Actinomycetota > Acidimicrobiia > Acidimicrobiales > Palsa-688 > JAKAWM01. The sequence continues at coordinate 81 of JAKAWM010000058.1, forward strand.
TGCGCTCAGCCCTACGAGCCAGTGCACAAATGATCCCGACCGAACTGAGCGTCGGTGGCCTGACTTTGGACCTCCTCACAAAGGTGGCCCAGCGCGGGGGACGCCGCATCGAGCTCGCCCCCCGTGAGTGGGCGCTGCTCGAACTGCTAATGCGCCATCCCACTCACGTCGTCTCGCGTACCCGGGTCATGAGCGAGGTTTTCGGTTATGACTTTGACGCTGGCAGCAACGTCGTCGATGTCTACATTGGCTACCTGCGACGCAAGATCAACTCTCCTGGAGAAGAGCAACTGATCAAGACGGTGCGCGGTGCGGGTTACCGTTTCATCTCGCCCTGAGGGCCCGCTTTCCTTGCTAGGTGCAACGCCGGGCGCTCTCAGCGAGGTCGCCCTCTTGACTAGTGATTGATCTAATGCTCCTCGAGCGCCAGCTTGGCCCCCAGGCGGAAAGCCTCTTCATTTACCGGCACCATGGCTGGCTTATCCCTGAGAAGGGCGCGCAGTGCGGTCAGGAAGCTCTCCTCAGGCAGCAGTTTCGACACGGCCTGCAGCGCGCCGAGGGCGACGACGTTCTTCACCAACGGCGTGCCCAGGTCCTTGGCCGCGCCAGTCAGGGGGACGGGGACGGGGATAGCGCCGGCGGCCAGAGCGCTCGGTACGGCGTGGACGACTGTACTGTCGTACAGCACAATCCCTCCGGTCCGGACAGTAGGGCCAAACCTGGCCAGGCTGGGTGCGTTGAAAGCGACCAGTACGTGCGGCCGGGGAGCCGCGGGCGAAAGCACCTGGTGCTTGGCCACGTGGACGTCGGCATAAGAAGTGCCGCCGCGTGACTCTGGCCCGTAGCTGGGGATGAGCGTTGAGTCAAAGCCCTCGTTGATGGCGGCGCGGGCGATCACCATGGCTGCGGTCTGAGCCCCATCGCCCCCCGCGCCCGCCAGCTTCAGGCTGATGTCCTCGGGGTCGAGGTGCTCGGCGAACCCGTGGGCAAACCGGGCTTCGCGGGTCGTGCCGGCACCTATGGCCTGCAGCGTCTCGTCGGGATCGAACCTCGGGCTGGGTATGGGGGGGTAGTTTGGCCCGTCAGTTATGTCCTTCTTGACGCCGAGAGGGAATACCGGCACCATGTTGTCCCTGACCCAATCCTCAGCCGCCTCGGGGTCGAGGCCCAGATGGACAGGGCACTCCGAGAGGACTTCGATGAAGGCGAAGCCTTTGCCGTTGACCTGGAGCCCGAGAGCCTTCTTGATGGCTCGCTTGGCGTGTACCCTCCGCCGGTTGTCGTAGAGGGCGACCCTCTCGACGTAAACAGACCCGTCAAGGCCAGCGATCATTTCGGCCATCCGCAGGGGACGGCCGGCAAACAGCCCCCGGCCTTCTACGGTCGTCGTCGTATGCTGGCCCAGAAGAGTGGTCGGAGCCATTTGGCCCCCGGTCATACCGTAGATTGCGTTGTTGACGAAGATCACCGTAATCGGTATACCCAGCTGTGCCGTGCTAACTATCTCCGCTAGGCCTATGGAGGCGAGATCGCCATCACCTTGGTAGGCGATCACGATCGAACCCGGGTTGGCCGTCTTGTGGCCTATGGCCACTGCCGGAGCGCGACCATGAGCGGCTTGAGAATTGCCCACGTCGAAGTAGTAGTACATGAAAACCGAGCACCCGACGGGGGAGATGAGCACTGTGCGGTCTTGGGTACCCAGCTCATCGATGGCTTGCGCCAGGTACTTCTGCACCAACCCGTGCCCGCACCCAGGGCAGTAGGTGGTGGAATGCGCGTTCACCCCTTCGCCACGATTGTGCCGATCAAAGGAACGATAGAAAACTGAGCTCGGCATCAGGGCACCACCTCCAACTTGGCCACGTGGTCCACGATCTCGCTCTGCGAAGGAAGGATCCCCCCCATCCGGCGGACATGGGTGACCCGGGGCGGCGTAGGGGTACCCGCGTGGCTCAGGGCCAGCCTGAGCTCGTCCTCCAATTGCCCGCTACTCGCCTCCACGACGACCAACTCCTTCGCCCTGTGCAGGGGGCCCCGAAAACGGTCGAGGGGAAATGGCCATAGTGTGATCGGCCGCAATAGGCCAACCCGGTGGCCTCTTTCACGCAGTTCCTTCACCGCACCTTTGGCAATCTGGGAAGGCGTGTTGCACGCCAGCAGGAGGATGTCGGCATCGTTGCACCAGAAAAGTTCCGCCCGTTGTTCCGCGCTGGTGATCTGCTCGTATTTCTCGTTCAAGCGGAAATTGTGGCTCTCCAGCAGTTCGGGGTCCAGCTCCACTGAGCATATGAGGTTGCCCCGGTGGGAGCGGTCCCCGTACACAGCCCAGCGGGGGATACCTGGGACCACCATGTACTTGGGCAGCTGGACCTTTCCGGTCATCTGGCCCAAATAGCCATCGCCCAGGACGACAACTGGGTTGCGGTACTTGAAGGCAAGCTCAAAAGCCAGCATCGTCAGGTCGAGCATCTCCTGAGGACTGGCCGGCGCTAGCACTATGGCGTGAGTATTACCGTGGCCGAGCCCCCGGCAAGCGAGCTTGATGTCCGACTGTTCGGGCCCGATGTTGCCGAGCCCCGGACCTCCCCGCATGACGTTCACAAAGACGGCGGGGATCTCGGACCCGATCATGTACGAGATACCCTCCAGCATCAGGCTGAAGCCCGGGGAGCTGGTAAAGGTCATGCACGGCTTGCCAGCGCCGCCCGCCCCGTACATGATATTGACCGTCGCCACCTCGCTGACTGCCTGCAAGAAAATGCCGCCAAGCGTTGGAAGGACGCGCGCCATTAGTTCGGCGCCCTCGGTAGACGGGGTTATGGGGTAGCCGAAGACATGGCGGCAGCCGGCCAGGAGTGCTCCCAATGCCGCGGCGTAAGTCCCCTTGATGAACAGGGGTTGCCGATCCGGCAGTGCAACCGTTTGGTCGGGCCATGGCTCAGGCTCAGGTATGCCTCCTGGGGCCGCGACAAGCTCAAGGGCGTGCCCGGGCCGCTCAGCAGCTTCGTCCCCCTCGCCCGCCAACCTTAGCCCGTAGGGCTCCGGACAGGCGTCGATGCACAGGCCGCAGCTGTTGCAGTTCGTCAGGTCCAGGGATATGGGCACCAGGCCCGTCTCCGGGTTGATCTGGGCCCCGAGGGTGAAACAGTCTTTTACGCAGCTGCGGATGCACCTCCCGCAGCCTTTGCAGTACTCAGGCACGAGGAAAGGCTTGGGCCTCTCGGTCAGGGAGCTGGTCATGACCACCTCCTTCGCCCCTTGCATGTGGCGAGGCGATCTCGGGAGTTGATGGCCCGGTAAGGCCTCATTGTTTACATCATGGCCCCAGGGGCGAAGCCCAACTAGGTCATTCGGTCTGATCCTGAGGGACAGAAGACCTCTCTTGACGCTCAACCAGTGACCTCCGGCCCTAGGAGCTGCCGCGGGACGGCGGGACACTGGACCGAGTAACCGAAGAGGTACAAAGTCGAAGAGCAAGGTGGTCGACATGACCGAGCTGGACGGCGACCTGCATCTCCAGCTGGCTGGCCTACGGCCGGCGATGGACAGCTTCCTCCGCCCTCAAGCCATCGCTGTCGTTGGGGCCAGCTCCGACCCGGGCACCCTTTCGGGCCTCCTCTTCGCCAATCTTGCCGGTAGTGGTTTTGGCGGTGCCGTCCTCCCCGTCAACAAACGTCACCCCTCTATCCAGGGCGTCGCCGCCTATCCCGACTTGGTGTCATGTCCGGTAGTCCCCGATCTGGTGGTCGTGTGCGTGCCTGCTCCGGCTGTGGGCGCTGTAATCGCAGAAGCTGGCAGGCTCGGCGTCAAGGCCGTCTGCGTTATCTCGGCTGGGTTTGCGGAAACCGGGGAAGCGGGGTCGGACCTGCAGGACGCCCTGGCCAGAGAGGCCCTCGCCCACGGCACCAGGCTGGTGGGGCCGAATTGCGCGGGGGTAGTGGGAGGTGAGGGCGATCTGAGGTTCAATGCCACTTTCGGGCGAATAGTGCCTCCCCCTGGGAACATTTCGGTGATCAGCCAGTCTGGTGCTTTCGGCCTGGGGGTGCTCGAAATGATGGGCGAGCGGGGTCTCGGGCTCCGCAACTTCGTGTCCATAGGCAACACGGCCGACCTCGCCATAGCAGACTTTCTGTTGTACTGGGGCACAGATCCGGGTACTGAGCTGGTGCTCCTCTACCTCGAGTCAGTGCCCGAACCCCGGCGCTTCATGCGTGTAGCCAAGCAGGTCAGCGCCCGTGTGCCAATAGTTGTGCTGAAGGCGGGCCGCACGGATGCTGGCCGGCGGGGAGCAGCCTCGCACACGGCGGCGCTCTCCTCGGGCGATGTCGCGGTAGACGCTCTGCTCCACCAGGCGGGCGCCATCCGGGCGGAGTCGGTTGAGGAGGTCCTTGACCTGGCAGCGCTGCTGAGCCTTCACCACAGGTACCCGGGGCGTCGGGTAGGCATCGTCACCAATGGCGGCGGGTCGGGTGTGATAGCGGCGGACGCCTGCGAGTCCAACGGGCTCGTAGTGCCCGAAGTCAGCCCAGCAACCGCTGATCGCCTCCGTGCCTGGCTTCCAACGGAGGCAAGCGTGGCCAACCCCATCGACATGATCGCCAGCGCCAGCGAGGGCCAATATCGCGAGGTGGCCCAAGTCGTCGGGCAATCAGGCGATGTCGACGTTGTCATGGTTGTGTTCAACGTGCCGGTACTGACGCCGGCAACCGCGGTAGCTCGAGAATTGGCGGCTGCGCACAATCACATCGGCGCTGAGGTGCCGATCGTGGCGGTTTTTCTGAACCGTGACGGGCCGCCACCGTCCTTGCGCCAAGCCGGCATCGCCTCCTTTGTGTTCCCAGAGGGGGCGGCTCGCGCCCTAGCCGCCGCCGTCACCTGGAACGAGGCACGTGACCGGCTCCCAGCAGAGCGGGTACAACCGAGAACCCGGCCCGCCTCCGTTGGTACCTTCCTGGCCGAGGCCCGGTTGCGTGCCCGTGACGGTTGGCTCGGCTTTGGTGACACGGAGGCACTGCTGGAGTCCTACGGCATCGCCGTCCCCAAGTCTGTAACGGCCCGTACCCCGCACGAGGCAGGGCTGGTCCAGTCCAAGCTCCGCCGCCCGGTTGTGGTTAAGGTCGCCGCCCCCATCCACAAAAGCGATATCGGTGGAGTGAGGCTGGACGTCTCAACGCCGGGGGCGGCCGCTGAGGCCGTTCGGGGGATCCGTGCTGACCTGGAGGCCGCCGGGGTGGCCGATCTGGGGGACGAGCTTGTGGTGCAGGAGCAGATAACGGAGGGCCAAGAAATGATTGCCGGGTTCAATCGTGACCCCCTTCTGGGCCCGCTGGTGGTGGCAGGCCTGGGCGGAAGGCTTGTCGAGTTGATGGGTGACGTGGCTGTGCGGGTGTCGCCCCTCACCGACCTTGACGTGACGGAAATGGTCCAGTCGCTGCGCTCTTACCGGCTGCTTACGGGCTACCGGGGGAGCCCGGTCCTCGACTTGGATGCTTTCCATAATGTATTGAAGGCGGTATCGGCCGTCGCCGAGGAGTGCCCCGAGATCGCCGAGATGGACCTCAACCCAGTATTTGTGTTGGACAAGGGCGCCATGGTCGTGGACGCACGAGTGCGCTTGTACATGCAGCCAGGCGCCGGGCCGGTAACATCCCGGAAGTGGGGAAGCTGAAGCTCGACTTGCACGACATTTACAACAAGGGCGACTTGATCGACGAGGCCCTCCGCGCCGTCATCGATGAAGCCGTCCGGACCAGGGCAAGCGAGGTCGAGATCATCCCCGGCAAAGGGTCAGGGCAGTTGAAAAAACGTGTGCTCCGGTTCCTGGACGAAAAGGAGATCAAGGCTCTCTACCATCGCGTTGAGAAGGACTCGGACAATTTTGGACGGGTGTTTGTGCACTTCAGGTGGAAGTCAGCACGCCGCCGGTCAGGGTGAAAGGTGTTTGACCAGTAGTGGCTCGTCTGGTCGCGGCTGGGCCCCTTCACTGAACCATCACATCCAGCACATCGGTACACCATCGCTCGGTTCGACATTTAGGTTTGTGAATGGGCAGGTACGTGGAGGAGGCAGAGATGTCAGGCCCTGAGCTCATAGCTTTCGCAGTTTTCGGAAGCGTGCTAATTGTACTTACCAGTGCGGTGGGAGCGGTAGCCGTTACACGAAAAGCCGGCTACTCCGGTTGGTGGGCGGCAACCATTTTTATCCCCGTCGTCGGGTTCATAATGTTCCTCGTTTTCGCCTTTTCGAGGTGGCCGGTCCAACGCCGCTTGGACCAGGCCGAGCACCGATCGGCTCGCAACCGGGCCGAGGGGCCGCCAGGCGCGCCACTGCTTGCCTGGTCGGGCACAACAGGTCGGAGCCACGGCTTGGCTGGGTCGAGGGCCTGGGATCCCTGCGTGCGCTGAGCCCGGGTGAGGAGGTGGCCCCAGGCTTGGTGGCTCGCCGCCAGGCCAGGCTGGTTGGGCCATGATGGGGGACATGAAGCGCGATACCTCCAGCCCGGCTCCAGATGGCTCGTCCACGTCGGGGCACATGCCTGAGCGGCGCCGTATTGCTCTCGTGGCGCATGACAACCGCAAAGCCGACCTCTTGGAGTGGGCGCGCTACAACCGGCTCTCGCTGGTCGGGCACGAGCTCCTGGGCACGGGTACCACCGGCAAGCTCATTTCTGAGGAGCTCGACTTGGACGTGGCTCGGGTGGAGAGCGGACCGCTCGGCGGCGACGTGCAGATCGGAGCCATGATCACAGAGGGCGCCATCGACATGCTCGTTTTCTTCTGGGACCCCTTGGAGCCCCAACCGCACGACCCCGATGTCAAGGCCCTCCTCCGCGTGGCCGTCGTCTGGAACATCCCCATTGCCTGCAACCGGGCCACGGCAGACTTCCTCATCTCTTCCCCGCTCATGACCGAGCCTTATCAACGAGCGACCCGGCATTACGGAGCCGCCATGCGGCCGCGCCCGGCTGCGTCAACTCCGTAGCGCGAGGCGAAGGGTGCCCACCGGGCACCAGGAGTGACCGAGACGTGGTGAAGCGGTAGCCCGGCAGCCTTTGTAGTTGCCGGCTGGCGGCAAGGGCGCATCTATGGCTTTTGGCCAGCCGACTTTGGTCCCAAACTGGCCAGCTGGCGAAAAGTGCGAAACCCGCTCCGGGCTGGGAGGGTGATACCGGGCGGGACGCCTCATAGGCGATAGCCAGCTCGTCGATCACTAGGTCGTGGCAAGCACAGGACCGGCGCGCGGGCAGGCCCCCACGGTAGGCATCCTGGCCCCCTTCTTCGCGGGCTCGTACTACGGGCCAGTAGTCGCCGCTATAGCCCATGAAGCCTGGCAGGCAGGCAACCGAGTGGTAGCTGTCCAGACTGCCAGTTACGAGGCTCAGGCAGAACGCGAGGATTTGGTGGCTCTTCTGTCCCCCCGGGTCGCCCGGGACCGCCTCGACGGCGTCATCGCCATCGGCGGTATCGCCCAAACCGCTACCGTAGAAGAGCTCCAGGGAGCGGGCAAGCCGGTGGTGGCCGTAAGTTCGTGGGGCTCGGGATCCTCGTACCCCGTTGTCACGCCCGACAACACCGTGGCCGAGGCCGTTGAGCACCTGTTGGCCCACGGCCACACCCAGATCGCGTTTGCCGGTTGCTTGGAACATTTCGACATCAGCGAGCGCTACCAGTCCTTTTGCGCCACTCTCCGCTCCCATGGGCTGGAGCCGCGGCCAGAGCTGCTGTTCCGGCTAGACGGCAATACCGAGCCCGGCGGGCAGCAGGCGGCGTCGCTCATGATCGCTGCCGGAATGCCTTCGACGGCAGTTGTGATGGGCACCGACTTGAACGCGGTGGGGCTCATATCGGTGCTGAAACAAGCAGGCTACCGGCTCCCCGAGGATCAGGCCATCGTGGGCTTCGACAACCTGCCGGCCTCGGCGCTGGTGTCACCGGGGCTGTCCACCATGAGCCAGGACTTCGCCGACCTGGGCAGATTGGCCGCCCGCCTCCTGCTCGGGGCGCTGAGGGGCGATCCGGCCCCCGCAGGGCGGTACTTCTGCGGGACCTCCTTCGTGGTGCGCGAGAGCTGTGGGTGCACTGTCAGCACCACCGTCCCGGCACCGGAGACGGCCAGTGGAGCGGGCGACCCCGTTCAACGTTTCGTCGCGGCTATTGGCGAAGCCCTGAGCCCAGGTGCAGAGCCGGGGGCCGGGCGCATCGCAGACCTGGCGCAGGACGTGGGCAGCACGTTTGCCATTGCCGCCGGAGGGGACCTCCCGGCCCTCGCTCGAAGCAGGTTGAGTGCCGCCTCCAAGGAACTGTACCTGCAGGCGCCCTCACCGCAAGCTTTCGCGGCCATCGTCGCATTGACGCAGCGGCTGAGCACAGCTCTGGCGCCCACGGAAGTGGCCGAAGGTGCTAAAGGGTACCTGGAGCAATGCATCGTTGAAGTAAGCCATGGACTTTCTCAGGCTCTGGTCGGCCAGCACGCCCATGATTACCTACGGCTGCGCAAATCCATCCAGGACGAGTACCTGATGAGCCTGGACTTGCTGGGGAGCCATAAGTCCGATCCACGTACGCTCCGATGGCTGGAACGTACGCCCGCCAGGGCGGCCGTCCTCGGGCTCTGGCCCAAGACGGCGACGCCGGCCACGGGTTTGCCTGCCAACCTCGCCGGGGGAGGGGCGCCGGAGCGTCCGGGGAGCGCTGAGGTTCAGCAGGTCAGCCCCGTGCTGGACGTCGGCGGCACCTTTGACGCTACCCAGGGCGGGCTCGATCTGGCATCTATGACGTACCCGGTCGAGTCGTTCCCGCCTGATGAGCTGATGGCTCTGGCCGAGCCAGGCGAGATTGCCTTTCTCTTCCCCGTTCGCTCGGGGGGCAAGGACTGGGGCTTCCTGGCTGCCCTGTCACCGTTCGACTCTGCCTTCATTGGGCAGGACACGTACTTCGAATGGTCCGCCATGCTGAGCCGCGCCCTTGAGCGTCAGGAAGCGCTCACACAAAGTCACGAGCTGGAGCTGCAACTGAGGCGCCAAGCCCTGTACGACAACCTGACCGGGTTGCCGAACCGGGTGCTGTTCTTGGACCGGCTCGCACAGGCGGTAACTAAGAGCAAGAGGCAGGCTAGCTACGAGTATGCCGTTCTCTGGGTCGATCTCGACGGGTTCAAAGTCGTGAACGACAGTCTGGGTCACATGGTGGGTGACCAGCTCTTGGTCCAGGTGGCTCAAAGGATCAAGGCACACGTGAGAGAAACGGATACGGCTGCTCGTTTTGGCGGCGACGAGTTCGCGGTGCTCCTAGACATGTTGGATGTGGCACCCGTTGACCATGTCGTTGACCGCTTACTCCGCTCTCTCGCCCAGCCTTACCCACTTGGCGGCAATGACGTCGTAGTGACGGCAAGCATTGGGGTCAGAT
>JAKAWM010000059.1:0-8092 GCA_021827285.1 Actinomycetes bacterium
CGGCCAATGCAACGGTCGTGCCCAACCGGCCAGCTGGACGGGCCGAGCCGGCCCCTCAAGGTTAGGGCGACCGGAGCTGATAGTTGGCTGAAGATGCTCCTGCCGACCTCACTGCTGGGCCAGCCGGTGGGATGATAGGTCTATCCCTTGCCCGCCAGTTTCTCGCTTGTGACCCACCGCACCAACTTGGCCTCAAGGTTGGCAGCCGGGGGCCGAGGCAAAAGTGTGGACCATCACCACCTCGAACTTCCTCGTCTGCGCGCCCTGGCCAGGCATGCCTTACCCCAAGTGGTTGAAGCGACCCTGGTCCCTCTGGCCCTTTTTTACGCCGGCTTGGTTGCGCTCGGGCCCAAAGGCGCCATACTGGCCGCCCTAGCCTGGAGCTATGCCGCCATCATGCGCCGGGTGTGGCGCCACGAAAGGCTTCCGGGGCTCTTGCTCTTGGCTACTGCGGGATTGACCGCCCGCTCCGTGCTCGCCCTGGTCAGCCACGACAGCCTCTTTGTCTACTTCTTGCAACCCTCGCTGGCCACGGCGGTCCTGGGCGGCGCCTTCTTGCTTTCTGTACCGCTGGGACGGCCACTGGCGGAGAAATTGGCCCGCGACTTTGTCCCCCTCCCACCGTCCTTCTTCAAGCGGCCCAAAGTCCGCCAGCTCTTCGTACGGATCAGCCTGCTGTGGGCACTGGTCAGCCTGGCCAACGCAGGTGGGACCATCCTTTTGCTCCTTAGCTGGCACAGCGGTGCCTACCCGGCAGCTAGGACGGGGCTGTCGAGCTTGCTAACGGTGGGCGGGATTGTCATGTCGTCGTGGTGGTTCCGCCGCAGCCTCCGCCTTCACCAGGAGCCTTTGCCCGCGGCCGAGACGCTCTGAGGGCCCCGCCGCCCAGACCTGCCATTGGCCAGACCTGCCATTTGAAAGTGCTCAGCGCGCCCACGGCGGGCGGCGCGGGGCGGGCGCTGGCTACGGCCCGCCGCACCCGACGTCCGGTGCCCGAGGTGGCCGGCGCGGGGAGCCTTGGCCTAGAGCGCAGGCACCCCAGGCAACGGCCTGCCCAGGTGGAAACGCTCTGCCAGCACCTCGGGCCGGAGCGGCCGCGAGTAGTAGAAGCCCTGGCCGTAGTCGCAACCCAGGCGCTCGAGCTGGGCGAGCTGGTCCTCGTCCTCAATGCCTTCGGCGAACACCTGGAGACCGAGGCTCTTGCCCAACTGGACGAGGGAACCGGCAATGGTACGGGCCTGGCGGGAACCAACGATGCCGGCAACGAACGAGCGGTCGATCTTCAGGGCGTCCACCGGAAGCACCCGTAGGCGGGCCAGGGAGGAGTAGCCGGTCCCAAAGTCGTCTATGGCCACCTTGAGGCCAAGCTTCTTCAGCGCCTGGAGGCGGCGTACCGAAGTGTCGGCGTCTCGCATGAGGACGCTCTCTGTTAGTTCCAAGGTCAACAGGCCGGGGTCCAGCCCGCTGACCGCCAGGGTCTCGCTCACCTGAGCGGCAAAATCCTCCGACTCCAGCTGGTGGCCGGAAACGTTCACCGAGATCTGGAGCGGATGGCCGGCGCGTGCCCACGCAGCGCCCTGCTGGCAGCTGCTGGCGAGGACGTACTTGCCCAACGCGGCGATGAGACCGCTGTCTTCGGCGACGGGTATGAACTGGTCTGGAGCAACAAGGCCGCGGGTGGGGTGCCGCCAGCGCGCCAGAGCTTCCACCCCAGCAATGACCAGCGTGCCCAGTTCGAAGGTGGGTTGGTACTCGACGAACAGCTCCCCCTTGGCAATGGCGTGGCGCAAGTCCATCGCGATCGCCAAATGGTCCTGTACCGCCAGCCTCATATCGGGCCGGAACAGCATATGGCGGCCCTTCCCACCCCTTTTTGCCTCGTAGAGAGCCACGTCGGCGTCACGCAGCAGCTCATCGGTGCTCTGACCTGGGCTAGCTGAGGCGACGCCGATGCTGGCTTCGACGGTGAGGGCAACACCGTCCATGCCCTCGAGGTGAAAAGGTTCGGCCAGCCCTTCGAGTACCCGCTCGGCCACCGCCTCGGGGCCCGGGTCGGCGGGACGGCCCTGGACGAGCACGACGAACTCATCGCCTCCGAGGCGGCCCACGCTGTCGCCCGGCCGGACCAGCCCAGCCAGGCGCCCCGCCACGGCCCTCAGCAACTGGTCACCCCGCTGGTGCCCAAAGCTGTCATTGATGTCTTTGAAGTTGTCCAAGTCGATGAACAGCACGCTGGGCACGATCGGTTCCCGATCTGCCCGGGCCAGCATCTGCTCGGCACGGTCGGTGACCAGGGTACGGTTGGGCAGCCCAGTCAAGGAGTCATGGAGAGCCTGGTGGCGAAGTTCGCCTGTGCGCTCCTCGACCAGGGCCAAGGCCCGCTGGCGCGAGAAGGCCAGGAGGCGGATGGAAAAGAAAAGCAAGATGGATGCACCGAGTACGAGCAGCCCCCCGAGCAATGCCTGGCTGAGCGCACCCGAGGCTGGCTCCCCCATCACGGTGACCGACCAGCGCCCTCCCCCTACCCTGCCCGCCGTGATCGAGTAGCGGTCGGGGGCCGCGGGCCGGCCCCAGCGAAGCTACCAAGGAGGTGGCGGTGGGCGAGCCAGCGAGCGACGGCTCTGAGTACGCCAGCTTGACCCCGAAGGCGCTCACCTGGCCCAAAGCGGCCCTGAGCGTCTCGGCCGCGCTGAAGCTGCCCATCATCCAGCCTGCCACCTCCGCCTTTCGCTGGGCTAGGGCGCTCGGCAAACTGGCCCCCTTGTACACCGGGGCAATCACGTAGAAGACGCCTCGGTAAACAGAGATGGGAGGGGAGACGGCGACGCTGCCACTGTCCGTGGCCGCGGCGAAGAGGCCTGGGAAGGGACTGGCCGGGCCCAGCGGAGCGCAAAAGTCGAATGTCGCCGGGACCGTGCCCACCGCCTGTGAGCTGAGCCGCCCCACGCTGTAGGCAATGCGCATGAGACAGTAATCGGGCCGCCACCCAGGCGGCCAGGGGTGGTACTGGCTGGGTGCCGGGACGCTGAGCCCAGCCATGGGGTCTTTGGCCAGCGCCACGGCAAAACCGTGGAGGTCGCCAGCCGGGACGCGGGCGATGTAGGTAGAACCGAGCCCGCCTGGGTAGCGGGTGCCCAGGTCCACACCTTGCATCCAGCGTCGGTAGAAGGCATTGGTGATACCTGGCATGGCTTCGACCATGGCCGCTTGCGACACCACGAAGTCCTCGTCGCGGCGGACCGCGGTCAACACTGACGCGGACAAGGAAGCGGCAGTGGCCCGGAACCCGGCCAGACTACGTGCCTGGGCAGCGAAGTAAGTGGAACTGGCCAGGAATCCGGCTCCCGTCACACCACAGGCCAGCAAGGCCCAGGTGGCAAGGAGGGTACGCCTAGGATGGTCCCTTACCGCCTGTTCTAGTGCCACAGCGGGCGACTTTCAGCCGGTCGCCTACGACGAGCGGGCGTGACGAAGCTGTGCTTCGACAACGACAACCGGACGAAGTTCCCTCGGAGCAGCACCATGGGTGCCTTGCCGTCGCGGTTTTGTGGTCCCTGCACTTCTTACCCTTCCCTTCCAGGCTCTCCGGCTGAGCACGCAATGGCTGGCCTTTCCTTGGTTATCGACCCCCAGGCGCGCCGTACCGAAACAAACTTCCGGTATTGCGCTGGTGGGTGACCTTAGGCCCGGTTCCCGGTTGGCCCATTATGCGGGGCTGTCCTGCGGTACTTCCCACCACCACGCCAGCCCCGCCAGCCCCGGCCCAGTGTGGGCGACCATCACCGGGCTAAAAGCACTGGAAAACGCCATCCGCGGTTCTTCGGGTAACAGCCGCCTACGGACCTGGGCCAGCAACTCTTCGGCGGCCGCAGGGTCGAGGGCGTGCAGCGCCGCCAGGTGGAGGGCCGCCCCGTTGCGGCGGCCCACGGTAGCGCTACGGGCCCACAGCTGTACCAGACGGGCCAACGCCTGCTGGCGGCCCCGCACCGGTCGGAGAGGCCGCACAACGGCGCCGCGGAACTCGAACAGCGAGTGCAGACCCAGCCAGCGCGCCCCCCACGCGGCCGCGCCCGGGACTCGTCCGCTGCGTGCCAAATGATCAAGGGTGGGTAGGGTGGCGACCAGCCGGGCGCTGGCGGCCACCCGTTCGGCCACAGCCACCACTTCGGCCAAGGCCAGGCCGGCTTGTGCCGCCTTGGAGGCGGCCAGCACCACCAGGCCCTGAGCACCCGCGGCGGTCCCGGTGTCCACCACGGCCACCTTTTTCCCCTCTTCGGCAGCCAGCCCGGCGGCCACGAGCGCGGCTTGGTAAACACTGCTCATCTTGCGGGAGACCGTAAGCAGCACCACCCCCTGGCCTTGGTCCGCCTGGCACACCACTTGAGCGAGGTCGCCGGGGGCAGGACCGGACGTGCTCAGGCCCTCCCCCAGCCGGGCTACCACATCTGCCAGGCTCAACTCCCCGTCGCGGTATTGAGCAGTGCCGATGGTGATCCACATGGGTACTACCTGAACCCCGGCCGCGGCAATTAGTTCGGCCGGTAGGGAACAAGCGCTATCGGTGACGACGGCTACCGTCACCGAGGCGGCTTCCTCGGCGCGTCCCGGTCGAACAGCAAGCGCCAAAGGTACACGCTGGCCCCGTAGCCGCCGGGTGCGGAGTTGCCCACCAGCCGTTTGACCACCAGCGGCACAAGCATGCTCACAGCTGCGTCCCGACCTAGCCTCCCGTGGAAGTGGCTGGCCACCGGCACCAGCACCACATAAGCCACCAAACAGCCAAGCGCCGTCTCCCCCCCGAGCCTGCCCGCGACCAGGCCCGCCATGAGCGTCGCAGCACCAGCGGGGGCCAGTACCAAGAACCCGCCGAGCGCGGGCGCGATCCCACGGCCGCCGGCACCACCCAGGAAAGGCGACCAGTTGTGACCGGCGACCGCGGCCCCCGCGGCCAGAGGCGCGGCCAGCGGTCGTCCCCGACCGGCAATCAATGGGCCGGCGGCCCCCTTGGCCAGCTCGATGATGCCGGCCAGCACCAGCGGGCCCGCACCGGCCACCCGGAACAAGCCCGTCCCCGATACGGTGCCAGTGCCAAAGGTGCGCAGGTCGACGCCCTTGACGCGGCGGGCCACCAGGTTGGAGACCGGTACCGCCCCGGCACCAAACCCGGCCACTATCGCGAGGGCAGAACGCAGGCTTCTCGTCCGGGGCACCGCCTTATACTTGCAGCCTCAGTGGTCTCCCAGCCACTGCGCTTTCTGCTTCGACACGGGGCGCATGAAGCTTTTCAGCCCACTCCGGATACGGCTCAGGGGTTAATCCGGCATGAGGGCGCCCCGGTGCCGTAGCCTGTGAAGGGAGATATATGGAGCGCCAATGACAACGCTTCTCGTCGTTGTGGCGGTTGGTTGTGCCCTGATCCTGGTGGGCCACTTTGGCAGGCAGGTCTGGGGCAGGACGAGGACCATACAGCGGCACCGGCACGCCCTCGACACCCTCGCGGGCCTAACCCAGCGCGGCGAGGTCGCGGGGCCGGAGGGCGGGCCGGAGCACCAGGCGCACGTGCGGCTAGTGGGGCCGGGCGCTCCCTTAGCGGACGGCGGCCACCCCCAGCTACCGCCGCCCCGAGCCTTGTCCAGTCTCGGTCCCGGGCGGCCTTCGCCCTTCCGGCGCCCGTCGCACATGCCACCTTCGGTGGTGGCCATGGAGGCTGCTGCCACCGCTGACCAGCTTGAACGGGATCCATCCACCCGGCTCGTGCGCAGCGCCACCCCTCCCCCACACCTTCGCCCCCCCGTCCGCCGGCCCGTGGGCGAGCACTCCGGCACCCCGACTGGCGCAGCGGTTGAGGCTCCCGGTGCCCAGCCCACGGCCGTGAGAGAGCCGGGCACCGGGCCGCTTCCGGCTGTTCAGCCACAGGTGTACTACTTTGACGATTTCGGGGCTCCGCCCGCACAAGTACCGGCTCCCTCCGCCCGGCTCTGGTCGTGGTCTCGGCGTAGAGCTCAGCCCCTGTCCCCGCAGCACACGCCGCCTTCTGGCCGAGAGGACCAACTCCCCGCCGACGAGGACCAGACCCGACCCATTGAGCTGCCCCTCCCGCGACCATTTGAAGCGGCGCCAGCAGGTGCTCAAGGCGGCAACCGGGCGAGTGGCGAAGCTGGGGGCCGCAAGGCTACTGCTGCCCGCGTGCTGGCCATGGCGGCAGTGGTGGCCGGCCTGGTGGCGATAGGCGTCACCCTGGCCGAGACCCTCTCGTCGGGCCCCAAGTCCGGCGCGCCCCTGGCCGCCAGCAAGCCCACCTCAACAGTGTCGGTACCGCCCCGGCGCGCAGTCACCACAACGGTGCCCACAACGTTGCCCCCGCCCAAACCGGCTGTGCTAGTCGGAGCCTCCCAGGGGACGGTGACCTATCAGTTGCACTCCGCCACGG
Organism: Actinomycetes bacterium; assembly: GCA_021827285.1. Taxonomy (GTDB): domain Bacteria; phylum Actinomycetota; class Acidimicrobiia; order Acidimicrobiales; family Palsa-688; genus JAKAWM01. The sequence continues at coordinate 6,431 of JAKAWM010000059.1, forward strand.
CGTCGATCGTCGTACGGGCCACGGGCCGCTGCTGGGTGGAGGTGCGGGTCGGGAGCCACGCGGGGACCATCGTGACCGAAGAGACGTTGATCGCCGGGCAGTCCGCCCGCGTGACCGGCCCGGCCTGGGTCCGTCTCGGCAACCCGCCAGCGGTGGCTGTCCTGGTTGACGGGGCGACCATCAGGGTCCCGGGGGCGACCCAGGCAGTGCCTGTGAACCTGCGCTTCACTTTGGGCTAGCCCGAGCTCGCGGCTGGTCCCGCAGCCCGGCGATGGAGGGTTGTGGACGGAAGAGGCTCAGGCCGGAGGGTGCCACCAGCCCCTTCAGTAACGGCTGAAGTGGTAAAGATGAGCCTGGTCGGGACGTAGATCGGGTACGGCCACTCCAGCGCTCATCAAGACCGACCCGGCCAGAGTCGTCGCGGGGCCTCCCTCATCGCCCGCCAGCGCCAAGCGCCGCACCACGTAGCGAACACCAGGGTCCAGGCCTTCGGGGCGGAGCGCGTCAGTCCCGTACTGGGGGCTGGTTTGGGTACGGGCCAGGAGGAAAATGGCTTGGCTACGATCGGCGGCAACCACCCCGAAGCAGGCCGTCCCAGGGTCCGCCGGCCTTTCCAGGCGTACCAGTTCCCCGGAGTGGAGCAGTCCCCGTAACGACTTGGCCAACCTGACCCAGGCAGCCAGTTGCGCCCTCTCCTGAGCAGAGGTAGCCACAAGGTCCCACTCGAAACCGGCGTGGCCGAACAGCGCAACGGCTAATCGAAGCGACAGATCGTGACGGCGCCCGGTGGTGTGTGAACGTTCCGAGGCCACATGAGCGCCGATCAGTTCCAAGGGCAACAGCGTCGCCCAGCCGGGCACAATGCGTAGCCGCTCAGCCGGGTCGATGCTGTCGCTGGCCCAGACACGGTCCGTATGGGCCAGTACCCCTAGGTCCACCCGGGAGCCTCCTGAGGAGCACGACTCTATCTCCAGGCCTGGGTAACGTTGGCGGAGCTCGTCCATCAGACGGTAGGTGGCCAGCGTTTGGTCTCTCACCGCGGGCCGCCCGGCGCGGGGGCCGCTGCGATGGACAGGGTCAGCCAGGTCACGGTTGTGGTCCCACTTCAGGTAGGCCAACTGGAGCTGGTCCACCAACGAGCTCATCCGGTCCAGTAGGTAGGCGAAGGCTCCGGGGTTAGCCAGGTCGAGAACCTGCTGGTGGCGCTGTTCGGGTGGTATGCGACCCGCGCTGCCCATGACCCAATCTGGATGGGCACGCGCGAGCTCGGAGTCGAGGTTCACCATCTCTGGCTCGACCCACAAGCCCAGCTCCATGCCCCGGGCGCGCACGTGGGCAGCGATGGGTTCGAGCCCATCGGGCCAAACCGCGGGGGAAACATACCAGTCACCCAGCCCAGATTTATCGTCGCGACGGGAGCCAAACCAACCGTCATCGACCACAAAGCGTTCCACCCCAATTTCGGCCGCCGTGTCGGCCAGTTCGATCAGCCGAGGATAGGAGTGCTGAAAGTAGACCGCTTCCCAAGTATTGAGCGTGAGCGGCCGGGCTCGGCGGGGGTGGCCAGGGCGGCCCCGGATCATGGCGTGGAGGCGGGCCGATGCGCCATCCAGGCCCTGGTCCGAGTACACGGCATAACTCCAGGGCGTGGTCACCGACTCG
>JAKAWM010000059.1:8102-9457 GCA_021827285.1 Actinomycetes bacterium
TGGTCCGAGGACCACCTCACCCGATGCCAGGATCTCCCCCGCCCCCAAAAGAACGGTGCCTGCATTGAGGCGCTGGGCGAGGTAGCGCTGGTCGCCGGACCAGCCCAGGTGGACCCCCCACAGCTCACCCCGCCGGAAGCCGAAGCCTTCCGTGCCAACCGCCACCAACAACGGGGTGTCCGGGCCTGTCCTTCCTCGCCTCTGCTCCCGTAGCCAAGTACCCTGGCCGAGGCCAAATCGCTGAGGCTGGGCCTCGTTGCCCCAGCGCCCAGCACAATCAAGCACTTCACAGGCCCGACGAGGCAGAGGTAGAAGGCAGATAAGGTCGTCCACCACGTAGGGGTCATCGTCCGGCGAGGCAATGCTCGAAAGCGTCTGGCGGTAGCACAGAACCCCTTCCGGCGAGAGCCCCAGCTCACCGTCCAGGCGAAGCTGCGCCTGCGGGTCTACCCCGGTATAGGCCATCAGATCGCTGCCCGCACCTTCAGGCTTGGCGCCGTGGAGAAGACCGGGCCCGTCTCCACGCACCCCCGCAGCCGGACTGTGCTGTACAGACTCGAGCAGGAACAGTGGCTGGGAGAACCTACCGTTGCGATGACCGGACAGTCCAGGCCAACCGGGCCAGCCCTGAGCCCTCGAAGGCGAGACGGTGGCTGGCGCAAGGTCCCCGCCCGGAGTGGGCACGATGGTCCAGGTAAGGGGGAGCACCGAGACATCTTCCTCGCCGAGCTCGCCCATGTCGGCGCCCCAATAGACCACGCGGGGAAGGTGGGGCCCGTTTGCCTCCACCACTACCATCACGCTCGCCCGGCGCATGACCACGTACTGGCCAAGCGCCTCTTGCGGCTCCCGCGGTCGCTTCAACTGGTCGATCGAGCCATCCTCCTGCTGCCTGGGCCCACTCCATGAGGTTAGGTCGCGCTCCATGCCACCAGCTCAATCCGCGGATGACCGTCGCCAGGAGGTCCTAGCCCGTGGGCGCCGTGCTTTCGGCAGCCCTGTTCATCACGGCATCGAGCGGGTGGGGGCGGTCAAAGCGAGCACCCGCCTGTTCGAGCCGGTGGATCCTGAAACGGTCTATGACGATAGCGATCAATAGCACCACGCCAACCACCATCGATTGGTAGTAGGCATTGACGTTGACTGCCACCAAGCCGTCACGGAGAATAACGAGCATTGCCGCGCCGGCCACCACACCGACCATGCGACCTTGGCCGCCCACCAGGCTGACGCCACCGATGACGGCGGCGGCTATGGCGATCAACTCCCAACCGCTCACACTGTCAGCGGTCCCGGAGGTGAGGTGGGAGGCCACGATCATGCCCACCACGCCAGCGCAGGCACCGCTCACGACA
>JAKAWM010000060.1 GCA_021827285.1 Actinomycetes bacterium
GTCTCCAAGAACTCGTTGGTGAGCACCCCGTTACCGACCGCCAGGCCCGCTCGTTCGGCTAGCTCGGCTCTCGGCTCGGCCCCGATACCCACCACGACGACCTCCCCGGGGATCGTCTTGCCGTTGCTCAGCCGAGCACCTTCGACCGCTTTTTCACCCAGGATTTCCTCCACACCCGTACTGAAGTGCATCTCCACGCCGTGAGCGGCGTGGAGATCCCGGTAAAAACGCCCCAGCTCCGGTCCCAAAGCCCTCTCCAAAGGTAGGTTGGCCACCTCCACCACGGCTACTTCGGTCCCCATCTGCCGGGCCGAGGCCGCCACTTCGCAACCGATCCAGCCGGCTCCAACGACTATCACCCGGCCGGCCGTCCTGAGCGCATCTCGAAGCCGGTCCGAGCCGGCCATGTCGCGCAGGTAAAAGACCCCCTCCAACTCGGCTCCCGGCACGCGCAGCCGGCGAGGACGCGCTCCCGTGCACAGCAGCAGGCCATCGAAGCGGATGTGCTCGTCCTCGGCGATGACGACCTGGCGCCCGGCCAGGTCGATCGATCTGGCCGGGCAAGACAGCCGCAGGTCGATGTCGCTCGCCTTGTAATAGCCCTCGGCGTGCACATGGAGCCTTTCTGAGCCCGCCTCGCCCCGTAGGTACTCCTTAGAAAGGGGAGGCCGCTCGTAGGGACGGACCGGCTCCTCCCCTACCAGGACGACCCTGCCCTCAAAGCCCTCCCTACGCAACGTCTCGGCCGCCTTGGCGCCGGCCAGGCTGGCACCAACGATCACGAAGGTGCGAGCATCGCCCACAGGAGCAGCATACGGCCTTTCAGGTGCGGCCAACAGCCCTGATCAGCCCGGGCGAAGACACCAAGACTTCAGCTTTTGGACACCCATTGTTCACCTTGCAGTCAACTTGGCGACAGCTCGCCATGGGACCCTGGACCACGTGTACAACCTCTCTGGCTCAGAGGCGGGACTGAGCACAGGTGGTCCCAGGCAGGTAAATGGCGACCACGCTCCCTTGGCCGTCATGGGTGCTTTCCAGGCCTTCGACGATGCCCCTCTGTCGCGCAAGCACTGGCTCACCGTGCTCGTGTCGGGGATGGGGTTCTTCACCGACGCCTACGACTTGTTCATCATCGGGACGGTTACCGTTCTGCTCACCCCCATCTGGCACCTGTCCACCAACCAGATCTCACTGCTCAACTCCATCTCGCTGCTCGCCTCCGTAGCGGGGGCGTTGGTCTTCGGTAAGTTGATGGACCGCGTGGGCCGAGTGGCCATGTACGCCGTGGGCGTCTCCGTGCTCACTCTGGGCGCCCTCCTCACCGCCTTTTCCTGGGACTTCTGGTCCCTCTTGGCCTTCCGGGTCATAGTGGGCTTCGGGGTTGGAGGCGACTACCCAGCCTCCGCTGTGATCAGCGCCGAATACGCCAACCGGGCACAGCGGGGCCGGCTTGTCGGTACCGTCTTCGCCATGCAGGGCTTCGGGTTGCTAGCCGGCCCGGCCATAGCTTCGGTGTTACTGGCCGCGGGCGTGCCTGGCGGTATCTCGTGGCGCCTGATGCTCGGCTTCGGGGCGGTCCCTGCCGCATCGGTCATCTACCTCCGCATGCGCATAAGAGAGTCGCCCCGCTTTTCTCTCAGCATCAAGGGGGATACCTCTGCCTTAGAGAAAACAAGGGAGTGGTTCACCGGGACGTCAACTGGGCCTGGGGCGAGGGGCAATGGAAGCTCGCCCTTGACAATCGCGTCTCCCGCCCCCTCATCGTCCAGCTTGGCCCGAAAGGACATGCTGTTCCGCCTGCTGGGCGCGGCGGGTTGCTGGTTTTTGATGGATATCGCCTTTTACGGCAACTCCATATCCAACCCCTTGATCCTAAAGGCGCTCCAGCCCCACGGTAGCCTGCTGTCGCACACGCTCCTGTCGGGCGGTATATTCCTGTTCTTTGCCCTACCGGGTTATTGGGTAGCTGTCTGGCTCATGGACAGGATGGGGCGCCGGCGCATCCAGTGGCAAGGCTTCGCCGTTATGGCCGTCGCCTTTGCCGCCATAGCCCTGGTACCAGGGGTGACGAAGCAAGTGTGGGAGTTCTTGGCCCTGTTCGCCCTGAGCTATTTCTTTGTCGAGTTCGGCCCCAACATGACGACCTTCGTCTACCCATCTGAGATCTTCCCTACCGGTGTCCGGGGTAGTGCGACGGGGATGGCCGCGGGCGCAGGCAAGGTGGGCGCCTTTGCTGGTGCGCTGATGGTGCCCCACATGATCAAGTGGGTGGGGGTAACGGGGGTCATGGGGGTGATGGCCGTAATCTCTGTGGCTGGCTTGCTGCTCACCATCGCCGTCCTGCCAGAGCCAAAAGGCCGGAGCCTGGAGGACATCTCGGGCGAACTGGTTATCAGCGATCTCGATGGGCTGGAGGCTGGCATCGAGCCCTTGGCGGAACCAAGTCGAGCCGTTCTGGGCTAGGCCAGCTCTCTTTGTAGCGCCACAACAGGCAACGTTTGCGTCCTTGGCGGTGCGGGTCATGGGTTCGCACCGACGCTTTCCCAGATGCAAAGGGCGTAAACGTCCCTGGGGGTAGCACTGGCACGGCATCGTTGTAGGGTTGGGCGGGTGCAAGCGAAACCGGGATGGTGGCAACGCGCCGCCCTGTACCAGATCTACGCTCGAAGCTGGCGGGACAGTAACGGCGACGGCATCGGGGATCTGCTGGGCATCGTCGAGGGCCTCGACTACCTGTCCTGGTTGGGGGTCGACGGCATCTGGCTTTCCCCCACCATGCCCTCGCCCAACACGGACTGGGGCTATGACGTCTCTGACTACCTTGGCGTCCACCCCGACCTGGGGACCTTGGCGGACATGGACCGCCTCATCGAAGAGGCCGCCCGGCGGGACATAGCCGTGCTGCTCGACTTGGTGCCCAACCATACTTCCAGCTCCCACCCTTGGTTCCTGGACGCCATCCGCGCCAAGCAAGCCGACCACCGTGGTTACTACGTCTGGGCCCCGCCCAAGCCCGGCGGGGCACCCCCCAACAACTGGACAGATGCCACGGGGGCACCGGCGTGGACATTGGGCCCTGGCGGGGATGAGTACTACCTGCACAATTTCCTGCCTACACAGCCCGACCTCAACTGGTGGGACCCACGGGTGCACACCGAGTTCGAAAAGGTGCTGCGCTTTTGGCTCGACCGGGGCGTCGGGGGTTTTCGCATCGACGTAGCCCACGGTCTTTACAAGGATGCGGCGCTGCGGGACGACCCGCCTGCGATGCCAGGAGATCACCCTGCGGCCCTGCGGGACGGCCATCGAACTGTCTACAGCTCGCATCGCCCCGAGGTCCATACCGTGTACCAAAGATGGCGCCAGATCACCGACAATTACGAACCGGCCCGGGTCTTGTTGGGGGAAACCTGGGAGTTCGACCCCCGCCGCCTGGCGGAGTATTACGGCCGGGAAAGACCCGAGCTGCACCTGTGCTTCAACTTCGCCTTTGTCTTCTCCGAAATGCGGGCCCGCTCGCTGGCGGCTGCGGTAGAAGCCACCCTGGCCGCCCTCCCCCTGGGGTCCACGCCGACCTGGACCGCCTCGAACCACGACCTGGGCCGCCTGGCCACTCGGTGGTGCCACGGCGACCAGAGGGCGGCCAGGACGGCCCTCGTACTACTGGCCAGCCTCCCCGGCGTGCTGGTGCTCTATTACGGCGACGAGCTCGGGCTGGGCGACGTAGAGATCCCCCCGGACCTCCAGCTCGACGAGATGACGAGGGGGCGCCCGGGCGGCTCACGGGACCGCTGCCGCACCCCGATGCCCTGGCAGCCGGGGGAGAATTACGGCTTTTGCGCGCCCGGCACCCGTCCCTGGCTACCCATGGGCGAGCAGGCCAGCACCAACGTCCACTCAGAGCGAGCCGACCACGGCTCGGTCCTTCACCTGTGCCGTCAACTGCTGGCGCTGCGCCGCTGCGGTCGCTTGGCAGCGGCTGGGCCCGTGGAGCGGGTGCTGCTCGATGATCAGGTCTGGGCATTTCGGGCCGGCGAAACCATCACCCTGGCCAACTTTTCCCCCACCACCACGACCAGGGAACTGGCGCTCGGGGGCCCGCTGCGCACCTTGGCCAGCACGCGCCCCGGGCAGACCGGCGAAAAGGTTGGCCCTGTTTTCAAGCTGGGGCCCTGGGAAGCCCTGGTTCTCACCCCTTGAGACTGGCGGGCACCCCGCTACACACGCGGGCCGGCTGGTCGTGGGTGAGCGAGCAAATCTCACCGATCAAATGGCCGGCGGCCGCTTCCGCCCCCAGTGACGTCGGATTGTTGCCGGCGGTTATGTAATCGGCGGCTCGGAGCATCTGCCAGCCGGCGATCTTGCTGGCGTCGTACTGGCCACCAGTGAGTAGGTACCGCCCGGCCAGGTAGACAAAGGGGATGCCACCCGCCTGGGAGGTATAGGGAGGCCGGTCCCACTTGCTGTACAGAGACCGCTCGAAGGCACTGGGTTGCTGCAGCGGTTGGTAGCTGCCGATGGACGGGTCGTACCTGTTGGTGGTCGTCTCCACCGGGACGAAGCTTATGTGCTGGCTCGAATAGTTCGAGCCATAGAAGGAAAAGGTCGGTGTGCTCGGGTTGGTGTCCACCGCGGAGGAAGTGGTGCCCATCAGCTTGGAAAAAGTCCCGAACTTGGAAAGAGCCATTACCAGCGCCCAGCGTTCGCCGGCGCAGAAGGGGCAGGAGTCGGCTCCGATGTAGACGATCTCCGGCTTCCCCGCGCTGGTGAGGATCTCGTTTTTGGCCGGGAGTGCTTGCAGCGGTGCCGCGTAGTTGTTCTTGGACAGCGCCGCAGCGACCAGTTTGGCTGTAGGGACAGCCTCGACAGCTGACTGGACTCCCGGCGGCAGCACGAACTGGCCAACGGCCGACCGGGTCGGCGAGGAAGCCTTGCCGTTAGAGATGAAGCTGACAGCCACCAGGACGGCGGCGGCCACCACGATCACGGTCACCAAACCCCCAGCCAAATAGAGGCGCCGCTGGCGGGCCCGCACGATACTTTGGCGCGCCGAAGCCCGGCGTGGTGCCGGGTGGGCACCGGTCTTGGCCCCCGGCCGAGGGGGGACGGGCGTTGGGGGCTTGGGGCCAACCTGCGGTCCCTGGCCAGGACCACGGTCGCGGCTGGGTGAACGGCTCGGCATATGCGCCTCCCTCAGCGGTTTGGGGCGCGGGCAATGGGGGTGCCTTCCAGGGTAGAAAGCAGGAGGTTCGCGGCCTAGGGCCGAAAGCAGGTCCCGAGGGGGGCCAGAGTCCCAGCTTCAGGGGCTGGTGCCCGGAGACGTCTCTTCGGGCTCGGCCGGAGCAGCCAGCGCCATGGAGAACACCACGACGATGAACAGGGCAACCGTGAGGACGTGGACGGCGGTGCAGAACTCGCAGAGGTGGTCCTTCTTGAACAGCTCCACATAGACGAGCCAGAAGACCATCCCGACGCCCGTGGCCGAGCCGAGAAGCCGGATCCGGCCCACCCATGGGGCGAGGCGGGCCCAGCGGGGGCTGCTCCATAGGGGTGCACGCCAGGCGGCCGGGCTGCAGAGCACGAGCATGCCGGCCGACCACGCCAGCCCGAGCACGGCAACAGGGGCACCGAAGACCTTTGAGTAGGGCCCGCTGGTCACGGCGGCGCAGTTGACGAAGCTGTGGGGGTTGATGGGGCAAGCGAATATGCGAGCCGCCGCGTAGTGCGTGTAGGTCAGGTAGGCCGAGTCCACCAGCGCCAGCAGGCATATGACCGTCGAGGTGACCGGCGCCCACCGGGGTGCGAGCATGGCCGCTTCGCTGGGCTCTTCCTCTGCGGTCACAACTGCCGTACCCCTGGTTCGGCCAGGAGCGGGGACGGGCGAGCGGCCTGGCGCTCGGGTGGGCATTAGGACTTCTTGGTCGTGGACGACTTCTTGGCCGTAGTGGGCGTAGTCGTGGCGGACGAGCTGCCCCTGCTTATCGGGGACGAGGTGGTTATGCCCCTCAAATTAGCCGGCACCACGGAGCAGACGCTAGCCGGCTGGCCGTGGGTGAGGGCGCAGATGTCGCCCACGAGGTAGCCGGCGGCCGCCTCCAGCGCACGAGAGGTGGGGTTGGCACCAGAGCTCAGGTAGGCGGCGGCATTGGGCATGGTCCAGCCGGCGATATGGCTGGCGTCGTACTGGATACCGGTGATGACGTACCGGCCGGCTAGGTACACGAAGGGGATGGCGCCGTTGTGACCGGAGGGCACGTAGGGGGGCGCGTCCCACTTGGTGAGGATCTGTTGCTGTTCAGCGGTCGGCGTCTGGAGCGTCGGGTAGTTGCCGATGGCCGAGTCGTAGGTGTTGGTCTGGAGCTCTACACCGACGAAGTTGATGTAGGGGCTCGAGTACTTGGACCCGTAGAAGGAGAACGTGGGCGTGCTGGCGTTGACGTCAGTAGACGACGAGCTCGTGCCGCGGAGGTTGGTGAACGTCCCGAACTTGGACAGGGCCATGACCATGGCCCAGCGTTCGGCGGCACAATAGGGGCAGTACTCGGCCCCCATGTACAGGATCTCGGGCTTGCCACCTACAGCGAAAAGGCTGTTGTGGGGGGGCAAGGCCTGGGGCGGGGAGGCGCTTTGGCCCTTGTCCGCTTCGGCCGCCGCCACCAGGGTTTTGACCGGGACGCCGGTGACCTCGGAGACGACGCCCGCGGGTAAAGCGAAGTCCCCAGGGCCCGTGCTGGGCGTCCCCGAGCCGCCAAGGAACTTGACCGCAAGGATGGCCCCGATGACCACGATCACGACGGCTACGGCGCCGAAAGACATGTACATCTTGCGCTGCCGTTGCTGCTGGGCGAGGCGCCGGGCTGATGCCCTGGCCGCCGGCCGGCCCGGTCGGGCCGTCGCTGCCCCGGGCTGGCGTGCCTGGGGCCGTCCCGGCACCCCCGAACGGCCGCCGCTGGGACGGGACGGGACGTTAGCGGGTTTTTGTTGCGTACGTGCCATTTAGAACCGAACCTTCCCCCTGCAGACCGAGCTGATCAGAGAGCCTACCAGCTCAGGATAGGCGCCTTGGGTCGCCCGGTGGGCCGGTCAGGCCGCCAACGGATATTTCTCAGGCAACCCTTAGCCTGGCCACTAGGCGGCAGCCGTTGCCCCGACCGCTCCGGCCCGCTCAAGGCCTGGGTTGCCCACCCAAGGCCTGGGTTGTCGTCGCGATTTTTAGGCCGCTCCCGCGCTGAGGTCTGGCCCGCCCTCCAAGAGCGCATGGCGGTGGCGGCTGCACAAGCCGAGGGTGTCGTGGGCCGCCACCTCCGCGCCGCAATGGGCGGACCAGGTGGGCCCGGTCTGTGCCCAGCAACGCCACGCCCGGGGCCGGCCCGGGTCCCAGTGCGCCTGGTTGGCAAAGCCGCTCGACCAACCGCCCGGGCCGGGGTCATCGCAAAGTTGAGCATCGATCTGTTCTACGACGCCTCGGTCCCGTACCCGGCATGACCGGCCCAACGCCCGCCAGTCGGCCGGCACTACCTCGGTGAGCAAAGCTCCCATTGCCCGAGGGATCGGCAGGTACCGCCCCGACTTGAGGGAGCGCATGGTCCGGCACGGCGACGGTAAATTGGGTGATGGTGGCAACCATACGGGGATGGCCGAGATGGCACGCTTGACCGTAGAACAGCTGGACGTGGTGGTCCGTCTGGAGACGTTGGAGGGCTTGGCGGCCTGGCGGCGCCAGCTGCGGGTGCCACTCGGTTGCGTGCGCATGGTCCACGTCGAGGAGGCACCTTTGGCCAGGCTGTCCCTGTGGAGACTGCCGGGGCTTGCCTGGCCGGGCCGCTTCGCGGTGGGAAGCCGGACACGCCATGGGGTACGTGAGTTTGTAGCCGTCAGAGCCGGCCAGCCGGCTATTGTCCTCGACGCCGAAGGGGCGCGCTGGGACCGGCTGGTCGTCAGCCACCCCGAAGCGGTGAACGTGGCTGCCGAACTGGCCGCCCTGTTGCTGGGCCGCGGTCCCGGCAGCCGCCATGGCTCTCAGCTGAGCCGGGCCAACCACCAGCACGGGCCGAGCCTGCACCGGGAAAAGGCCGAGCACCCTGGTGCGGGGACCAGGCGCCGCGCCGCGGGTCACGCCGGCGCGGGGGCCGCCTGCCGGCTGCTATAACCGGCCCCGGGCCTCTATAACCGGCCCCGGGCCTCAGGCGACCGTGCTCAGCCTTCGAGAACGCTGAGCGTCACGAGGAGGGGAGCCTGGACCAGTCGGGCCGACGGGACGGGCGTGGTGGGGACCATCAGGGGCGCCGTACACGGCGTAGCCGTTGCGACCGGAGCGCTTCACCGCGTACATGGCGGTGTCCGCCGCCTTGACCACTTCCTTTGGGCCCCTCCCGGCAAGGGCTTCGAAGGCCGCTACGCCGACCGAGACGGTGACCCTGACGGAGGGCATGTCGTCGCCACCGCCTAAGCGGTCTTGAGGTACCGCGACATCAGGGCCCGATACTCGTGACAGCGAGATCTCGTCCCGGGCAGCAATAACCAGTTTGCGGGCCACGGACTCGGCGGCGCGGCCACCTCCGTCACGGAGCAGCACCGCAAACTCGTCGCCGCCCAGCCTGGCCAGCAGGTCTTGGTCACGGAGGTGGCGCTGGAAGGTGAAGCCTGCCTCGACAACCAGCCGGTCGCCCGCCTGGTGGCCGAGCGTGTCGTTGACGGTTTTGAAGTCGTCGAGGTCGATCACTATGACGGCACCCTTGGGGCCGTCTTCCAGGCATGCCCGGACGTGACGAGCAAGTTGTAGCTCGAACCAACGCCGGTTGGCTAAGCCGGTCAGCGGGTCCCGGGTGGCCAAGTCACGCAGCTGCGCCTGGGAGCGCTTGTGCCGGGTTATGTCTACCGCGTGCACGAGAACATGCTCGGGCCGGCCTTGAGGGCCCCGCACCAGCACGGAGGACAGTTCGCACCAGCGGAGGCGGCCGCCCGCAGACATCAGGCGCAGCTCGGCACGGGCCGGTCCCCGGCCGGCTTTGCCTGGATGGCCAGGGCCGTCGAGCAGGACCAGATCATCGGGGTACACCAGCGCGCTGAGGCGACGGCCCGCCAGGGCAGCCCGTGGCTCACCCAATAGGGCGCACAGCGAGGGGTTGGCCTCCTCGATCCTTCCTTCGAGGCTGACCCGGGCAATACCGATGGGTGCCGCCTCGAAAGCAGCCTTCCAGCTATTGGAACCGAGCGCAGCGCGCTCGGCCAGCAGGGCGGTGGCGGACCTACGCACCTCGGCTCGGCGCTGCAGCTCGCCCAGCGCTCTGAGGCTGGCGGCCAGGACTACCTGCAAGCCTCGCAGCAATGCCAGCGCGCCGGCCAGCAGGACTGACTGGGCCATGCGAACTACACGTGTGAAACTCCCCATGCCGGGGTTATCGGCAAAAGTGCTGGCTGGCTTTAGCCGGGCGC
>JAKAWM010000061.1 GCA_021827285.1 Actinomycetes bacterium
CAGGCGCTGACGCTTCCAGTTCGGGCTCTTCAGGATCGTCCGGACGTTCCTCGGCCTGGACTGGTTCAGTGCCCCTATATGCCAGATCTGACCAGCTGCGGGGCGTCCCGTCGCTTCCAGGTGAAGGAGCCTCCGGGGCGCCCACATCGTTCCCAGCCGCCGACGACTGCGGGCCGGGCCGCGGGCCCAGGGCCAGCTCGTCTTCTCCGGGCCACTCGGCCGGCGCGTCTGGCCGTTCCGGGGCGTCTTCAGGGCCAGCCCCTCTTAGCTCAAAGACGCTTGTCTCAGGCGTTGAGATGGGCTCCGGGGCGGCTACGTCCACATCTCCGGCTACGTCGACATCTCCGGCTACGTCCATGTCTTCGGCGACGCCCAGAACCTCCGCGCTGTCCCGTTCTGCCTCCGGCGTTTCCAGAGCCAGGCCATGGCTCGGCCCTGCTGGGCCAGCGACGGGGACGGTATTGGTCGGTGCCTGTTCTACTTGGGCCTGCACTTGGGCCACACCCACGACCGTCGAGGGACGCTCGGGGGCGTCGTCATCGTCTGATGGGGTGGCTGGCCTGGCCGGGCTGAGGCGGTTGTCGGTTTGGGCGGAAAGGTCGGCCACGTGCTCCTCGAGAAGAGACGCGGGGATCTTGACCCGGGCGACCAGGCCACCCGACTGTGATTTCTGCAGGGCCACGGCGATGCCCAGGCTGGAGGCGAGGCGGCCAGCCACGAAGTGGCCCAGGTACCGGCCAGGAACGGCGTACGAAGCGCCCTGGCCCTGAAGCCGGGCGTTGGCGATCGCCAAGTCTTCTGGGGACATACCGATACCGGAGTCCACTATGGCCATCACGTAGCCCTCTTCCAAGAGGCGACCGTAGATGTCGACGGCCGAGCCCGGGGGCGAGAACTGGAGGGCGTTTTCCATCAGCTCGGCCAGGATGTGCACCAGGTCGGTTGTGGCCGAACCGGTTACCAGGGCTTGGTCGAAGTGGTGAAGGCGCAGGCGATGGTAGTCCTCGACCTCCGCAGAGGCGGCACGCACGACGTCCATGGCCGGTACCGGGACGCTCCAGGGCCGGGCCGGGCCGCTACCGGCCAGGATGAGCAACGACTCCGCGTTCCGGCGCATACGGGTGGCCAAGTGGTCGAGGCGGAACAGCTCTTCGAGCGACTCGGGGTCAGCCTCCTTTAGCTCGATCTCGCTGATGTACTCAAGTTGCCTGGTGACCAGGTTCTGGTTGCGCCGACCCAGGTTGACAAAGGCATCGGCCAAGTTCCGCCGTAGACCCGCCTGGCCGCCAGCCAGTTCTATCGCCGTCCTTTTGACCTCGTCCAGGGCGCGGGCCACATCGGCTACTTCGTCCTGGCTGGTGACGTTCACAGGTGGGGCGTGGCTCACCTCGTGGCCCTCGAGGATCGACTGGACCGTGGCGGGCAGCTCCTCCGTGGCCAGCCTTTCGGCCTGGCGGGCCAGGTCAACCAGCGGCCGGGAAATGGAACGGCTGACCAATACCACGATGAGCAGCCCCAATAGTGCCGCGGCCACGGCCAGGAGGCCGAACTCCGCGGCGCGGGTCACCGCGTCGTTGTGCAGTTGGGCGGCACGGCGGGAGACAGCCTTTGCGATGGCGTCGTCGCCCCAGCCCACTACCGTCTGGGTGGCGGACGAGCTGGGCCCCGTGGTCACCTGGGGAGCGGGTTCGCCAAAGGCGCTCAAGATGGCCGAGAGCAGCGGGGTGCCGCCCTCCTGGAGAAGCGATACCCCCTCGGTTTGGAGAGACTGCCCGACGGTGCTGTAGGCCAAGGTGTTCACGGCGGTTGTGTAGGGCCCGCTGGCCAGCCCGGAGAGCCGGTCCGTGGCTGACTGCACGGCGCCGTAGTCTTGGGCTGCCTGGTTGGTGGCCAGGGCCAGGGCTGAGCCAGGCTGGCTCCAGACCGCAGTAAACAGGTCCTGCACCACGGCCCACTCGGCCTCGGTCGTGTCGAGGCTGGCCACCATGGCCTCGACGCCTGTGCGCAGGACAGGGTCGTTCACCTGGAGGGGCACCTTGTAGGTGGCAGTGATGAGCGGGGTGATGATGGAGGTATAGCCAGCGAAGACGTCGGTCTCCCGCGACTGGGGGTTGATCACTGAACCAGGCCTCAAGCGTTGCCAGAGAAGGCGGGCCTGGACAAGGCGCTCCTGGACGTTCTTTATGGGGCCGCCGTAGTCGGAAGCCACCTGACCGCCAGCCCGCTGCACCAACTGTGCGAACTGCTCGACGCTTCGGTCCGTCTGGGCCTCTATGGACGCGGCCGTGCCATTCAGGTCCGCGGTGGCGGCGCTCATCCCCTGAAGAGCGACCGGGAGCTGCCTCGCTGCGCCGAGGACGGAGAGGACTGCCTCTTCGCGCTCTGTCTGTAACGCCTGTACCACGCCTCCCGGACCGACGGAGGTGGTGGCCAGTGCGATCTGGCGGTTCACCTGATTTATCTGGGAGACGCCGACAATTGCCTCCACGACGGCCACGACCACCAAGATGGCCAGGGGCGCGGCCAAAGAGCTGATCAATTTCGATCGGATGCGCCTGAACCGGAACAATTCTGAAACCTCTCTCGATAGTGGCCTAAACCTGGGGCAGGGTTTGTACAGCGGGGCTCAGCCGCTCAGGTCTATATTGTTTTGTTGTTCCCCGTAAATTTCGGGGCTCGGGAGCTCAAGAAACCGCCGCCGAGATCGGTCAATCATTGACAAGTGCCGGGTTGCGGTGGCGGGAATTGCTGCTCATGGTGCTCACTGCGCCCGCGTCACGGGGGAGGCTGATCGCCCAACCCAGTATTTCGGGGTCTTCGGTCAGGTACACGACCTGGCACCCGCGCCGGGCCAGGGTGGTGGTCAAGCTTGTCGCCCCTTCCGGCCCGAACCGGCTGAAAGCGTCGTCGGCGAACACGACCTCCTCCGGCATGAACAGGTCGCTGCCCACCCAGCGAGCGGCCGTGTCCAGGGGGTCCAGTTCTGGCGGCCCGGCCGCAAGCAGAGACTCAAGGTCGCGGCTCTCTTGCTCAAGCCGGGCACGAGAGCCGTGCTCGACGCTTCTGGCTTGGGAAGCGGCGGCTTCTGCCCCCACCAGGGCGTCGGCCAGGCGGTCGTGAAAGCTGGCGATCAGCCCCGGGAGGGGCACGCCCTCGGCCCAGGGGGGCGAGTTGTTGTTCAGGGTCTGCATGCCGGTCCGCAAGGCGCTGTGGGCCTGTTCGAGGCTGGAGAGCGCCTCCCGGTTGGCCAGGCGGGCTGCTTGGAGGTCTTCGTCGGCCTGTTGCACGGCGGCACGCCTTTCCGCCTCGGCCTTCGAGAGGGCAACTTGGAGGGTAATGGCCTGCTGGATGACGGCATCGGGCACGGCGCGCTTATCGCGCCCGTTACGTGCCTGTTCGAGCGACGCGGTAGCAGTATGACGCTGGCCCAGGATCCTCTCCAGCTCCCCCAGCGCTGCAGCCAGGGAACGGGCCGCCTCAGCGTCCGCGTGCACGCTCGCCTCGTAGGCCTCGTCGGCCATGGTCAAGCGGTTGGCCAGTTCGTCGAAGCGGTTGATGTCAGTCGCGGCGAGAGCTGCTTGTCGGGTTGCCCGGCCGTTGGCTGACGCGGCCTCCTGGAGAGCTTGTTCGGCCTCAGCTACCTTGGCCCTCTGCTGATCGACCGCCCCTTGGTGCTGCTCTACCACCCAGATGGCGGCACGCCGTAGCTCCTCTTCAACGTCGGACGCCCGCAGAACGGTGCAATCCTTCATCTTGGCGACTGCCAACGTGAGGGCAGAGCGGGCGTCAGCCTTGGCCGAGACGACGGTGATCGCCGGGTGCAACCCCCGGACCAGCACTGATCCCTCTGTGTCGCTAACCTCTTCGAAACGCACCTAGCACTCCGTTTGTCGAGCTCTGTTCGGGCCAGCACCGGGGACGGCCCCCCTGGAGCCGCTGCTCGTTGCTGGTGACCTCGTGGTTGTAGTCGGCTCGGAAGAGAACGAACTTGAGCGCAGGCGGCCAGTCCAAAGCACCGCTCGGGGGTTCGCGCGCACCTTCCCACCCCCCGGTGCCGGCTGGCCTGCTTGAATGGAACTGCCAGATGGGACGGCCCTTTGGACAGGCCACGGGCGAGCGCCAAAGGAGCCGCCGGATGGGAGCGGGAAGCCGGCACGGCGCCAGGCCCCGGAGGGAGGAGGCAGATGGCCCGGGAAGAACCGCCCGCCCGGGGCGGCCTCACGGTCGTGACCGGTGGTGGGAGTACTGAGACCAGCACCGGGCAGAGGACGGGTGAAGCTGAAGCGTGGCCCCGGGCACTGGTACTGCTGCTTTCGGGCCCCAACCTTGGCGTGCTCGGCCAGCGCCAGCCTGAGGTTTATGGCCACGACACGCTGGCGGACCATGTCCATCGGGCGACCCTGGCCGCGGCCGAGTGGGACCTGGCTGTGGAGCATGTCCAGTCTGATTACGAAGGCGCCCTGGTGGAAGCCGTGCTCGGTGCTCGGGGCCGGGTCGCCGCCATCGTCGTCAACCCGGGAGCCCTGACTCACTACTCTTGGTCGCTCAGCGACGCGTTGGCCTGTTTCGACGGGCCGGTCATCGAGTTGCACCTGTCCAACCCGGGACGGCGGGAAGGCTGGCGCCGGCGCTCGGTCGTAACGCCGGTTGCCACTGGGGTCATTGCCGGCTTTGGCGGTGAGGGCTACCGGCTGGCCATTGAAGCCGCAGCCGCCCTCCTGCATTCAGCCGAGCATCCCTCAACACCGCCGGGTCGCTGATCACGGCCGGGACCGGGGCAAGTTGCGTTATGCGAACACGATGGTCTTGTGGCCGTAGACCAGCACCCGGTCGGAAAGGTGGAGGCGGACAGCCCGGGCCAGGACGACGGTTTCGAGGTCGCGTCCTATGCGGGCCAGGTCGGTCACCCCGTCACGGTGGGAGACGCGCGCCGTGTCCTGCTCGATGATCGGTCCCTGGTCAAGTTCAGCGGTGGCGTAATGGGCGGTGGCACCGATCAGCTTGACCCCCCGGGCATGGGCCTTCAGGTAGGGCTGTCCTCCCGAGAAGGCCGGCAAGAAGGAGTGGTGGATGTTGATGATGGCGGACGGGTAACGATCGATGAAGCCCTCGGAAAGAACCTGCATGTAGCGGGCCAGGATGACCAGCTCAACCCCGGCCTCGGCCAGGAGGTCCAATAGCCCGCCTTCCTGGGTGGCCCGGGTCGCAGGTGTGACGGGCCGGTGATGGTAGGGGACCCCGAAGCGCCCCACCAGTTCGGCGTGGTCAGGGTGGTTGGACGCGACGAGCACCAGGCGCCCCGGCAGTTCCCCAGCGTGCCAGCGCCCGAGCAGGTCTACGAGGCAGTGGGGCTGGCGGGAGGCCAGCACGGCTACCCGGCGTTGCTCGTCGGAGTAACGCACGCTCCAGCGCATGCCAAAGGGATCGGCCATTTCGGCGAGGGCGGCCGGGATCTGCTGGCGAGACAACCGGAAATCGTCCAGGCGGAACTCGACCCGCTGGAAGAACATCCCCTCTTCCTCGTCGGTGTGCTGGTCAGCCTCGGTGATGTCGCCTGCATTGCGGTAGATGAAGTTGGCGACCGCAGCCACCAGGCCGGGTCGGTTGGGGGCGGACAGGAGCAGTCGTGCGGTGGGACGGTGGCTCATAGCAGCTATAGCGTGCCACGATGGGGCCATGGACGCCTGGCTGGCGAAGTTGCCCCCGCTGGATGTGGCTCCCCGGATGGGTCGGCTGCGCCAGGCCATGGGCGAGGCCGACCAGGCTGCGTTGCTGGTTACCAACCTGACGAACATCCGCTACCTGACCGGGTTCAGCGGGTCGGCGGGATGGCTGCTGCTGCTGGAGGGCGAGGAGGTGCTCCTGACCGACGGCCGCTATACAACCCAGGCACACGAGGAGCTGGACCGCTCGGGCGTGGGAGTGCGGGTAGAAGCCCGCCGGGCGGCAGAGCAAGCCGAACTGCTCAAGGAGCTGCTGGTTGGGACCAAAAGCTTAGGCCTGGAGGCGGACCACGTGAGCTGGGGTACCCAGCGCCGGTGGTCAGATGGTTGGGCCGAGGGGCTGGAGCTCGTACCTACGTTGGGTTTGGTCGAAGGCTTAAGGGAAAAGAAGAGCCCGTCGGAGGTGGCCCGGATCAGTAGGGCAGCCCTGATCGCGGACGAGGCTTTGTCCCGCGTGGGCTCGCTTTTCCATCAGGCCCTGAGCGAGTCTGAGCTGGCCGTGGCCCTGGACACCGAGATGCGCCGCCTGGGGTCCGAGGGCACCGCCTTCGAGACGATCGTGGCCGGTGGGGCCAACGCAGCCAAGCCCCATCACAAGCCATCGGGCCGCAAGGTAGAGCCCGGTGAGATGGTGGTGGTGGACTTTGGTGCCCGGGTGGACGGCTACTGCTCGGACATGACCCGCACAATCTGGGTCAAGGGCGGGGTACCGCCTGAGCTGAGAGAGATCTACTCGGTAGTGCTGGCTAGCCAAGAGGCCGGGTTGGCCGCGGTGCGGGATGGGGCCCCGGCTGGCGCAGTTGACCGCGCCTGCCGCGAAGTGGTGGAAGCGGCCGGCTGGGGGGAACAGTTCGTGCACGGTACGGGCCACGGAGTGGGCCTCGATATCCATGAGCCCCCAGCGCTTGCGGCGACTTCGGAAGATAGACTCACCTGCGGTCACGTGGTGACCGTTGAGCCCGGCATTTACGTACCTGGGTTCGGCGGGGTGCGCATCGAAGACACAGTTGCCGTCGAAGAGGGCGGGTGCCGTGCTCTCACAGCGAGCCCCAAGCACGCACCCAGTGAAAGCTTGGGACTACAGGCCCCTAAAGATCGTAGGGAAGTCTTAGGCGCAGATCAGTAGGAGGATCACTAACCCAATGGCTGCAGTTTCGACCAACGACATAAAAAACGGCATGACCCTCAACCTTCCCGAGGGCCTATTTTCCATAGTTGAGTTCCAGCACGTAAAGCCGGGCAAGGGCGGGGCTTTTGTGCGTACCAAGCTGAAAAACCTCCGTACGGGAGCGGTGATCGACCGGACCTACCGGGCTGATGAAAAGCTGGACCAAGCTTTGATCGAGAAAAAGGAGATGCAGTTCCTCTATGCCGATGGCAGCTCCTATGTGTTCATGGACTCCCGCGACTACGAGCAGCTCCCGGCCCCGCGCGCGTCGCTGGGCTCGGCCGCGAATTTCCTGAAGGAGGGCGATAGTGTGCTGCTCCAGTTCTTTCAGGGGGAGATCATAGGGGTGGACCTGCCCGCGGCCGTTGAGTTGACGGTTACCCAGACCGAGCCGGGCGTCCAGGGGGACAGGG
This sequence comes from Actinomycetes bacterium, assembly GCA_021827285.1. Lineage (GTDB taxonomy): Bacteria > Actinomycetota > Acidimicrobiia > Acidimicrobiales > Palsa-688 > JAKAWM01. Next base: position 7,305 of record JAKAWM010000061.1, read on the forward strand.
TGTCCGGAGCGAGGAAACCGGCTGTACTGGAGACCGGGCTCACGGTCCAGGTGCCTCTTTTTGTCAACTCGGGTGACCGGGTCAAGGTGGACACCCGTAGTGGGGAGTACCTGACTCGAGCTGGGAGTTGAAGGGCCGTGCCCGGGGGCGGCGACCCGGCTGCGGCTGGGCCTGGCCACGGCGACCGAGCCGCCCCGCTCGGCCTCGGCAGCCGGCGGGGGGCACGTGAGCGAGCATTGGAGCTTCTCTACGAGTCAGAGCTGAAGCAGCTGGGCTTGGGTGAGCTGCTGGCCGAACTGCCCGTCGAGCCCCTTGAGTACGCTCGGGAACTGGTAGAGGGGGTGGAGGAGCATCAGGTGCGGGTGGACGAGCTGATCAGCAAGCATGCGATCGGCTGGTCACTCGGGAGGATGCCAGTGGTTGACCGCGCCCTTCTCAGGTTGGCTACTTTCGAGCTGCTCTTTCGCCCCGACGTGCCTACGGCGGCAGTGATCTCGGAGGCCGTGGACCTGGCCAAGTCCTACTCCACCGACGAGTCCGGAGGTTTTGTGAACGGGGTCTTGGCAGCTGTCGCACGTGAGGCGCGGCCGGGCGGCTGAAAATTCGTGGGCGCGGGTGCCTCATGCGGGACAACCCGCTTCTGCTGGTTTTGGACGAACCGGCCGCTGCCCTGGACGCCTCCGCCGAGCACGCCATTTTCGAGCGGTACGCATCGTCGGCCAAGACGGCAGGGAAGCAGTTGGGGAGCGTGACGGTCCTCGTCTCGCACCGGTTCTCCACCGTGCTGATGGCTAGCTCGATCGCCGTCCTCAAAGAGGGCAAGCTGGTCGAGCACGGGCCGCATCGCCAGCTGATGGCCGCCGGGGGCCTGTACGCCGAGCTGTTCCAGCTCCAGCAACGGGCCTACCGCTAGCACGACCTGCTCGACCCCGGCCCCCGGCGGGGGCGCTACCCGCAGGCGCCGCTACCCGCAGGCGCCGCTACCCGCAGGCATAGTCGTGGTCCACAGGGAGTGCTCCGGGCGGGTAGGGGTACTGGGCGAGCCACGGGGCACCGCCCGCGAAGCCGATGTAGGCGGACTGGAGCGTAGATGGGTCACCGGGCGACAAGGCCCGCTGGCAGTAGGACTGGGCGCTAAGGTAGCCCCCGCTCAGGCTGATGGCGCCGGCAACCCAAACCGGCACCTCCACCGGCGGCAGGTAAGAGCCGGTGATCTCGCCCCACTGGTACCAGGTGCAGTAAACGCCGGCCACCTTGCCGGCCCCCCTGAGGGCGTCGAGAGCGCCCTGGATGACAGCCGCGTTCAGCGGCTTGAGGGCACTGGACGTGCCCCATCCCTCGGCCGTTTCGACGTCCAGCCACCAGATGTTGGGTTGTGAACCTTGAGCCCGGACGTAGGCCAGGTCAGCCTGGGTGTAGTTGTAGCCCCAGTTGTAGGCCCGGCAGGCGCTGTCGCTAGCCGCGCAGCTTGCCCTTGGCCCGGTCATCTCGTTGCTCGCCGGCGCGCCACTTGGGACTGGCTGCAAGATGATGTAAACGGACAGGTTCGGCCCGGCCCAGGCCGCCTCGGCGGCAAAGCAGCTGTTGAACCCGCTGATGGTCCCATCGTTAACGCCCACGATGGCAAATGCGGGATCCGCCGGCAACGGCTTGGTGGCCGCCGATCCACGCGTTGCGCACTGGGGCCAGGACACGTCGTAGCCGGAGGTTCCTTTGGGGTACCGGGTGGGCAGCGGTGGTCGCGGAGGAGGCGGAGGGGGTTGCGGATGAGGGTTGAGCGCCAGCAAGACATAGAAGCGGCCGGTGAAGGACAGGGAGCCGTCGAAGGCCACCAGTGCGAAGGCTACGGTGCGCTCCACCTGAGTGGGGTTGGCCCCGATGGTGACCCGGGCCGAGAACTGGCCGCCGCGGCAGGAGGGGGTCGGGTTGTGCGAGTACGCGACCGGGAAGGACTGGTGCGAGAGCAAGACGAGCTGGCACAAACGAGCGTTCAGCACCCGTCCAGTGACCTCCACCTGCCCTCCGCTCGGCCCGAGGACGGCGGGGTTGGCCCGGGCGGAGAGGACAAGGGGCTGCAGCAGGGGCGCTACTGAGACATAGAAGCGGCCGGTGAAGGAGAGGGGGCCGTCGAAGG
>JAKAWM010000062.1 GCA_021827285.1 Actinomycetes bacterium
CTGGGCGCTATTGCGTTGAGCAGTTCATTCGGACGGCTCCTCGTCGTGAGCATCGACGCTGGCCTCCCTCCGGGCTATGACGTGCACGTCTACCCCGAGTTCTCCCGCTTTGCGGATGACGCGGCGCACCACCCGGCCACCTGTGCTGGTTAGCTCCTGCCAGCGGCTGCGCTGGCTGGAACCTATGACGATCTGCGTGGTCTGGTGCTCCTGGGCGAAGTCGGCGATGGCCTGGGCGGGGTCGGAGTGCTCGACCTCGTACCAGTGGGCACCCAGGTCGGCGGCCAGAGCTTTGAGCCCTTCTACGGCCCGGCTGTCGCGCGGGCGGGTCGCATCACCGGCCGTCACGTGCAGCACGCTTAGCTGGCCCTTGGCTCTGGCCGCGATGCGTGCGGCCCGCCGGAGCAGGCCATCTGTCCCGGGCGCGCCGGTGACCGCCACCAGGATCCGTTCGGCCGTTTCCCACAGTCGCTTTTCGCTGTGCCGGCGGAGGTGCTCCAAGAGCTCCTCCTCGGTCTCGTCGGCCAGGAAACGTAGTGCCAGTTCTCGCAGCGCAATCAGGTTGTCAGTCTGAAAAAAGTGCGTGAGCGCGTAGGGCACCTTGTCCGGCGGGTAGATGTTGCCGTGCAGCATCCGGCGGCGCAACTGCTCGGGTGAGGAGTCCACCAGCTCGATCTGGTTGGCCTTACGCACGACCCAGTCGGGCACTCTCTCCCTGACCCTGGCCCCGGTCATCTGCTCTACCGCGTCGGCAATGCTTTCGAGGTGTTGGATGTTGACCGTCGTGATGACATCTATCCGAGCTTCAAGCAGTTCGAGCACGTCCTGCCAGCGCTTGTCGTTGCGGCCCGAGCCGGGGACGTTGGTGTGCGCCAACTCGTCCACGAGCGCCACCTTGGGGCGGCGGCGTAGGACCGCGTCGAGGTCCATCTCCTCGAACGCCGTCCCACGGTACTCGACCACCTTGCGGGGCACGACTTCCAGGTCTTGGAGCAAGGCTTCAGTGAGCGGGCGCTTGTGGCACTCGACGAAGGCCACCACGACGTCGGTGCCCCGTTCCCGGCGGCGCCGGCCCTCGTTGAGCATGTCGTATGTCTTGCCTACCCCGGCCGCGGCGCCCAGGTAGATACGGAAGTGCCCGGCTGGGGCAACGACCTCGCCGGCCTCATCCCGGGCGGGCGGGCCGTCAGGGGGACCTCCAGGGGCACCGGGTGTTCCCTCAGTTGCCATTGCTCACGATACGGTACAGGGGGTTCCAGACAACCAGGCGGCGCTCGTCGCCCAGCGCTGTCCCCTCGATGACGCATTTGGCGCCCAGGCGTAGCCCGGGTACTGAAGTCCGACCGAGGAACACCAAGGTCACTTCGCCCGTGCCGTCAGAGACCACGCAGGTCAGCGATTTGCTTCCGCCTGACGCCCATGTCCGCAGGGCACATACGGTCGCCGCCGCGACGAAGTGCTGGCGGTGCTTGACCGTCCCCAGTGCCGTCACCGGTCCGGGCAGTTCCCAACTGCTCACGGGCGCACGAGCCGGGCCAGGGCTAGGTTGAGGTCGAGGACGTCGATGTAGGGAGCACCGAGGAACCCCAGCTGCCGGCCGTGGAGCTGGGAGCGTACCAGTCGGTAGAGCACGGTTTGGGGAAGGTGGTTGGCCTTGGCCACGGCGGGGACCTGAGCGTCCGCGCCGGCCTGGCTGATGTCGGGGTCTACCAGGCTGGCGGAATTGGTCACCAGGTCGGCGGTGGGGTGGTTGATGCCTTCGCTTTTCAAGCGCGCTGCCTGCTGGGCGACGAACCGCTCCAGCGCCTTGCTGCGCGGCCCCATCTGTGCGGTCCCTGACACCACAACCTGGCCTTGGCTGTTGGTGAGCAGGTAGCCGTCGGGGCGTCCCTGGAACCATTTTGGCCCCGGCCAGCGCTGGCCGATGAGGGTCGAGCCGACCACGTCAGAGCCGTAGCTCACAAAGGAGCCCTCGGCTTGGTGCCTGAAGAAGAGCATCGAGACGCCCGTGCCGGCCAAGGGGTAGGCGAGCCCCAAAACGGCTAGGAAGATAAGGCAAAGAAGCAGGGCACGGCGAAGGTTCGTGAGCATCAGTACCACCCGGTCGCAGTCAGGAAGAGGTCGATCAGTTTGATGAAGATGAAGGGCACTATCACCCCGCCCACTCCGTAGATCCAGACGTTGCGGCGAAGGATGGACGCGGCGGACGTGGGCCGCCACTTGACGCCTCGCAGGGCGAGCGGTATGAGAGCGATGATCACCAAGGCGTTGAAGATGACTGCCGAGAGCACCGCGCTGGTCGGGCTGTGCAGGCCCATGACGTTGAGCTTGTTGAGCTGGGGGTAGATGGCAGCAAAAAGGGCCGGGATGATGGCGAAGTACTTGGCCACGTCGTTGGCGATCGAAAAAGTGGTCAAGGCACCCCTGGTGATGAGCAACTGTTTGCCCACCTCGACCACGTCGATGAGCTTGGTCGGGTTGGAATCGAGATCAACCATGTTGCCGGCTTCCTTGGCCGCAGTCGTGCCGGTGTTCATGGCCACGCCAACGTCGGCTTGGGCCAGGGCGGGGGCGTCGTTGGTGCCGTCACCCATCATGGCCACCAGCTTGCCGCCAGCCTGCTCGGCCTTTATCAGCTCCATCTTGCGCTCCGGGGTGGCCTCGGCCAGGTAGTCGTCCACCCCGGCCTCTTGAGCGATGGCCGCCGCCGTCAGCGGGTTATCCCCGGTGATCATCACGGTGCGTATCCCGACGGCCCTCAGGTGATCGAAACGCTCCCTTATGCCCTCTTTGACGACGTCTTTCAATTCGATCACCCCGAGGACGGCTGGCCCATCCGCCACTACCAGAGGGGTGCTGCCAGAACGAGCCAGGGCATCGACCACGTCGTTGAGGTCGGGGGGCACGGTGCCGCCTAGTGCGCCGGCCCACTTGCGGACGGCCTCCGCAGCCCCCTTGCGGACTTGGCGGTCTCCGATGTCTATACCGGACATGCGGGTGAGCGCCGAAAAGGGCACAAAGCTCGGCTTTTCTCCCAGATCTCGCTCCCGTATCTGGAAGCGTTGCTTGGCCAGCACCACTATCGAACGGCCCTCGGGGGTCTCGTCGGCCAGGGAGGCCAACTGGGCCGCTTCGGCCACCTCCTGCTCGCTATGGCCCCCCACGGGGACAAACCGGGTGGCCATCCGGTTGCCGAGGGTGATAGTGCCTGTCTTGTCGAGCAGTAGCGTCTGGACATCTCCGGCGGCTTCCACGGCTCGCCCGCTCATGGCCAGCACGTTCCGCTGGACCAGACGGTCCATGCCGGCGATCCCGATGGCGGAGAGGAGGGCGCCGATCGTGGTCGGGATCAGGCACACGAGCAGCGCTATGAGGGTCACCACGTCCACTGCGCCGTGCGAGTGGCTCAACATGTCTGAGAACCGGCCAAAAGGTTGCAAGACCACCACCACGGGGAGGAAGACAAGGGTGAGGGTGGACAGCAGTATGGTAAGGGCGATCTCGTTGGGGGTCTTCTGACGGTTGGCCCCCTCCACCAGCCCGATCATGCGGTCGATGAAGGTATGGCCCCGCTCGGCGGTGATGCGCACGACGATGCGGTCCGAGAGGACCTTGGTGCCACCGGTGACGGCTGAGCGGTCCCCCCCAGATTCCCGGATCACAGGTGCCGACTCGCCGGTGATGGCCGACTCGTCAACCGAAGCTATGCCCTCGGTGATCTCGCCGTCCGAAGGGATCAGGTCGCCCGCCTCGCACACGACTAGGTCGCCTTTGGACAGGGCCGAGGCGGGGACGCGCTCTTCGCCTCCCGAAGGGCTGAGCCGGCGTGCCAGGGTCTCGGCCCGCATGCGCCGCAACGTGTCGGCTTGGGCTTTGCCCCTGCCTTCGGCCATGGCCTCGGCAAAGTTGGCGAACAGGACGGTGAGGAAAAGCCAGACCGTGATCGACCAGCTGAACAAGCTCGGGTGGGCGATGGCCTCCAGCAACGTGATAACGGTGCCGACCAGGACAACGAACATGACCGGGTTTTTGACCTGCACGCGGGGGGAGAGCTTCTTCACGGACCCGGAGGCCGCCATGACCAGGATCTCCGGGTCGAAAAGGCTGCGCGCCTGAGCCACGCCCTTGCCAAGCGCAGGCGCGCTCTGGGGAGGCGGCACAGCAGCGGGGACGGCCGTCATCTCAGAACAGCCCCTTGCTCAATTGCTCGACCACGGGCCCGAGCGACACGGCGGGGAAGAAGGTAAGGCCGCCGATAATGAGGATCACCCCGATGAGCAGGCCTACAAATAGGGGGGTGTCGGTACGGAAGGTCCCGATGTTGGATGCCACCGTGCCCTTGGTGGCTAGGGCCCCGGCCAGGGCGAGCGACGGGACGATGATGGCGAAACGGCCCAAGAGCATGGCTATGCCGCCTGTGACGTTGTAGAAGGCAGTATTGCCGCTGAGGCCGGCGAACGCGGACCCGTTGTTATTGGTTTGAGAAACGTAGGCGTAAAGGATCTCGGTGAAACCATGCGGCCCTCCGTTGCCGATGGCGGCCCGGCCGGCGTGGACAGAGACGGCGATCCCGGTCAGGACTAGGACGGTAACGGGCATGACGAGTACCCCGAAGGCAGCCAGCTTCATTTCTTTGGCCTGCACCTTCTTGCCGAGGTACTCGGGCGTACGGCCGATCATAAGGCCGCCGATGAAGACGGTGACGATGGCGAACAGCAATATTGTGTACAGCCCGCTTCCCACCCCGCCGGGGGTGACCTCGCCGAGCATCATGCCTGTGATCAGGCCGAAGCCCCCCATGGGGTTGAAGGAGTCATTAGCCCCCGAAACGGACCCGGTCGATGTCTGGGTCGAGGCTATGTCGTAAAGTGTGGTCGGCATCGGCCCGAAACGGACCTCCTTGCCCTCAATGTTGCCGGCGGGTTGGGTTACCACATGGGCTGCCGCGACAGCAGGATTGGGTTGGGACTCGGCATAGGAGGAAAAGCCCACCCAGGTCCCGAATATGATGACCATGGCCGCGAGCAGGGCGAGGCCCTGGCGAAGATTGCCCACGATCTTGCCGAAGGTGTAGGTCAGCGAGAACGGTATGGAGAGCACCAGCGCATAGGAAAGGAAGTTGGTGAGGCCGGTGGGGTCCTCGAAGGGGTGTGCACCGTTGGCGTTAAAGTACCCGCCACCGTTGGTACCTAGCTGCTTTATTGATTCCATGAAAGCGACAGGGCCCCGGGCGATCACCTGCGTAGCCCCGTCGAGCAGGTTGTGCACGGTTTCTGGCCCAGCGAGGGTCTGTACGGCGCCCTGAGCGACGAAAATGATGCCACCGAGGAAGGAGATCGGGAGCAGGATGTAGAAGATGCAGCGGGTTATGTCCACCCAGAAGTTGCCTATGGTGGGTGAATTACGGCGGGCGAAGCCACGCACGAGAGCGACGGCGACGGCGATCCCGACGGCGGCGCTCACGAACTGTTGGACGGCCAAGGCGGCCATCTGGCTGAAGTAGGACATGGTTGTCTCGCCGGCGTAGTTTTGCCAGTTGGTGTTGGTGGCAAAGGAGACGGCCGTGTTCCATGACAGGGCTGGGGTTACGGCACCCAAGTGCTGGGGGTTGAAGGGAAGGCTCCCCTGTACCCTCTGGATCGTGTAGGTAATGAGGATAGCCGCTCCGGAAAAGATGATAAGTGCCCCCGCATAGCGCGACCAGGACTGCTCCGCCCCGGGGTCAACGCCGAGCGCCCAATACAGCGGGCGCTCGGCCCAGGCCAAGAAGCGCACCCGGCCGGCGAAGACCGCCTCCATGTAAGAACCCAGGTAGCGCCATGCCAGTCCCAGCACCGCGACCAAGGCAACGAGGGTCCAGAAATAGCCCATTTAGAACCATTCGGGCTTGAAGAGAGCTGCCCCGAGGTACCCGAACAACAAGATGGAGGCAGCCAGTAAAAGGGCGTCCGTGATGCTCATACGCGCTCCAGGCCCTTTATCAGGACTAGCATTAACGCCACGAATACGACTATCCCCAGTACTGCCAGAAAGTCAGCCATGGTCCAGTTTGACGCGCTCGGTGTGAACGGGCCGTGTACTAGCTGGCTGTGCGCGTGAATTAAATGTGGAGCAACAGGTTAACCACCCGACAGGCTGTAGCCGATGCCAGGGGAAGTGCGCAACAGGGGCCCACCCTTTTCCCCCAACTTCTTGCGTAGGCGGTAAACGTAGACCCTAAGGTAGTCAGCTTCGGGCCCGTACGCATTGCCCCATACCCCCTTCAGCACCATCTGATGGGTGCAGGTCTTGCCAGCGTGGCGGGCCAGGAAGGCGAGCAGTTCGAACTCCTTCGCCGTCAGTTCGATTGGCTCGCCCGCCACCGTGGCTTGGTAATGAACGAGGTCCAACTCGATCGTCCCGACCGCCAGCCGAGTGGCGTCCGGTACGGGAGGGGGGCCGGCGTGGCGCAGCGCGGTGCGTATGCGCGCCTCTAGTTCCGCCATGCCAAATGGCTTGGTCACGTAGTCGTTGGCGCCCCCGTCGAGGGCGGCCACCTTGCGGTCCTCAAGGTCGGTAGCAGAAAGCACGATCACCGGTACGTCGCTGAAACCCCGGATATGGTGGCACAATTCGAGACCGTCTATGTCGGGAAGGCCCAGGTCGAGCACCACAAGGTCCGGTGAGCGGAGGGCCAGGGCGGCCAGGCCCTCCTCGCCGGTCAGCGCCAAGAACACCTCGTGCCCCTTGGCGCCCAGGGCAACCCTGAGGGCGCGCTGCAATGCCTTGTCGTCGTCTATGACCAGCACGCGGGCCACCTCAGGGCTCTTCACGGGCCACGGGTAGGGTGAAGGCGAACCGAGCGCCCCGTCCCGTCGGGCCTTCCCCCACCCAGATGCGCTCCCCGTGTGCCTCCAGGAAGGCGCTCGCGATGGCCAGGCCCAACCCGCCCCTACCGCCTGCTTCGCGTTGGTTGAACATCTGGAAGATCTTCGACCTTTCTGCTCCCGGCACTCCGGGGCCCAGATCGGAGACAGACAGCTCCACCTTTTGTTCGCCGGCGGTGGGTTCGCTGCAGCGGGCCGAAACGCTCACTGGCTTGCCCGGGGGCGAGTGCCGCAGGGCATTGTCGATCAGGTTGGCCAACACTTGCCGTATGAGCAGTGGGTCCACGTCCACGGCGGGCAGATCCGAGGCGGCGTGCCAGCGCACGCTCCCGACGCTGGTGGCGCGGCCGAGCACCAAGAGCGCCTCGTCCACGAGGTCTCCGACCGCGACCACCTGGCGACGGAGCTCAAGTGCTCCGGACTGTATGCGCGTCATGTCCAGCAGGTTGGATACGAGCCGATCGAGCCGGTCGGCCTGGGCGTCCAGCAGCTCGGCCAGCTCCTTAATGTCGACGGGGCTGAGAGTGGGATTGTCGAGCAGGGTTGACGCCGAGACCTTTATCGTCGCCAGGGGTGTCCTCAGGTCGTGGGATACCGCGCCCACCAGGCTACGTCGCAGCCTGTCCTCTTCTTCCAGGAGGCGAGCGCGCAGCGCCCCCTCGCTCAGCTGAGCCCTCTGAAGAGCCAGGGCGAGATGGTTGGCAAAGGCGCCCAGCAGGTCTCTCTCCCCCCGAGCGCCCCGCGTACCTCGTAGTGCGAGGAGGCCGATGGCTTGGCCCGAGGTGGCAAGGACGACCGCTTGGATGCCCTCGGGCCCGTCCCCGCCCCGGCCCCCGCCGGTCCGCCTGGCCCGTGGCCTCCCGGGGGGCGGCGTACCCGGCGCCTGGGCGGGCCACAGCCTGACCGGTACGGCCGAAGCAACTGAGAGGTGGCGTACCTCGTCCTCGGACAGGGGTACGCCAGCGGACGCGGCTACCTCGAGCTCACCGTCGCGCGCCATCAGCAGCGCTGCGCCTTCCAGTTCGAAGGCAGCCTTTACCGCGTTCACGATATTGACAAGCAGTTCCTCGCCCGAAGACCCCCGGACGAGCAGCTCCGAGAGGTCGAACAACCGGCGCACCTCTGCTGCCCGCCTCTGCGCCTCGCCCCGGGCTTGTTTGGCCCTGGCCACGACCTGAGCCACCAGCACCATCACCACCCCGTAAACGGCCAGGGCTACCCAGTCCTCGGCCCGGCTCACATAGAGCGTGTAATAGGGAGGGATAAAAACGTAGTCGTAAACGAGGAAACAACTGGCGGTGGCGACCAAGCCGGCGGTAAAGCCACCCACCGCTACACCCGCGACGACCGGTACCACCAGCACAAGGGCCGTGGTGGCCGTGCTCAATTCGGTCCGGAGCGCCAACATGGCCCCGGCCAAGCTGGCCGTGAGGGCTAGGGCAAGCAGGGAGCCGGCAAGCGGCCGGCGTACGCCTACCACCTCGACCATCAGCACCACCCTACATTCCTCGGCTCTGGCAGGGCGCTGCCCCAGTCAATGAAAGGGCGGTCCCCCAGTCGAGTTGAAGAGGTCCGGACCGGGCGCCCAGGGGCCGATGGGCTTGAGTAGGCCGATGGGGCAAGCAGGGGCTGAGCGCTCAAGCGCCTTTCAGGTATGCCGCGCAGGCACCATTTGTCTTGGGCGGGTAGAGGGCCTTTTTGAACCAGACGTTCACCCACCGCAGGGTGAAGGCGGGGTACTGGCCCCCGGCACTGACGTGCACAATGGATTCGACCGGTAGGTCGGTGGAGGCCTGTACCACGTCCAGCTCAGTGGCCGTCCTGGACGGCTTGGACGACCACGGGAACGTGGACGTGACGTCGTAGTCCTTGGCGGCTTGCTTCAGCGGGTCGAAGTGCCCGTAGAGCGAGTAACCGTAGGCGACACCCACTTGCGGGTACCCAGCCACGAAGTGCGGGGGCTTGAGCGGAGTGGCGCAGGCCTCGATCGGGGTGGTCGGTAGCGGAGGCGCAGCCAAGGCGGGGGCGGCCCCGTCGAGGAGCACCTCGCCTTTGGCGGTGAGGACCAAACCGAAGGGGGGGAACGGCGCCTTGCCCGTGCCCCCGTACACCACGCTGTCAGTAACGAAACGTACCTTGCCGCCCGCCGCGGCAATGAAGACCACATCATCGGCGGCGGCAAAACCCGCCTTCTTCGGTTGCATGATGTACCAGCTCAATCCGGCGCTCGAGTACCGGGCCTGCGTAAGGGGCGCCGCCGCGGTGAAGATCTCTTCTACGCCCGAGGTAGCGCTGGTGGCCGCCACGACCTTGCGGTAAAGGGCGATGGCGGCGGCGTCACCGGTGGCTTTAGGGGTGGCGGCCGCGGCAGGGCCCGAAGGCACGAGCACTGCCAAGAGGCCCACCAAGACCGCGACGCCGGCGGTGGCCTTCCGAGCAAGCCTCAAATCGCCCTCCTGTCCCTCAGCACCCAGGGCCCGGCCCCAAGCCGGTCCTCGCCGTACAGGCTACCCTCACGTCCGAAGACGGTGACACCGGTCATCGGCAATCGATCGGCAGGATGGTCCTC
>JAKAWM010000063.1 GCA_021827285.1 Actinomycetes bacterium
TCTATGTTCACGGGGAAGGTTGCCCGGTCCTGGGCCGAGCACCACGCTCCTCTATGGTTGGACGAACTGGACCGGCCGAGCTGAGCCGACCATGAGCAAAAGGGGCTGAGCCGACCATGAGCAAAAAGGCGAAAAATGGGGAGGCCGCAATGGCTGCTTATGTTATCTACCAGGGTGAGGTGCTCGACCCGCAACGCTACGAGGTGTACAAGCTGAAGGCGGCGGAAAGCATCGAGACCGCTGGGGGCAGGTACCTCGTCCGCGGTGGCGAGGTCGAGGTGCTGGAGGGTGACGCACCGGCAGGTAGGACGGTGGTCGTGGAGTTCCCCGACCGCGAGACTGCCACCGGGTGGTACCGCGGCCAGATGTACACCGAGGCCCGCAAGCTCCGGGAGGGTGCCGCCACCGCCCGCATGTACGTGGTCGAGGGCCTGGCTCCCCCGCCCGGGAGATGACGACGGGCCAGCCTCACCGGCCCGGCTGTGGCCCCATCGTGGCTGAGCTCAGGCGGGCCGCGTCCTTCCAGCGCTCGAAGGCGGTGCCCAGCAGGCGGTGGGCACGCCGATCAGGTTGCACCCTGCTCACCGCGTGAGGCTGGCGATCGACCTCCCCGACGATCCCGGCGGCCTGGCCACCCAGCAATGCTGCCCCCCGAGCTGAGGCATTGGGGTCCTCAACCACCAATAGCGTCTTGTCCAGCACGTCACAGAGAAGCTGGCGCCAGGCGGGGTGGAGACTTCCACCCCCGGCAAGGTAAAGCGACGGCACGGCACTGAGCTCTGGCAAGGTGGCGGCCGCCTCGGCGATCGAGAAGGCAACCCCCTCGAAGACCGAACGCAGCACGTCCGCCCGGTCATGACCAAGCTCAAGCCCCATAAAACCTCCACGGGCGGAGGCGTTCATGGAGGGCGACCGGGCGCCCGTCAAATGGGGGACAAACAAGGCCCCCCTGGCGCCCTCGGGGCTGGCGGCAAGGAGTTTGTACGCCTCCTCCCAGGTGGCGGCAAATGTTTCCAGTGCCCACGTGAGGGCCACCCCCGCCACCTGCACGGCGGCCAACGCATACCAAATATCGGGGACGGCGGACGCAAAAACGTGGTAGCGGAGGCCCGGATCGGCCTGCGGCTGGCACCTCAAGGTGACAACCTGGGCAGCTGACCCCACGGTGAGTTGGACCGGTCCCACCACGGACAAGCCGGTGCCCACCAGGGCAGCCGCAGTGTCAGAACTTCCGAAGGCTACAGGAATGCCCGCCGGCAGCCCCAACTCCCGGGCGGCCCAGGGGCTGAGACCGCCTGCCACCTCGCTGGACCGGCCAAGGGGAGCGAGCAGGGACGTAGGCAGGCCAAGGGCGTTCATGAGCCCGAAAGCCCAAGCGTTTTGCCGCAAATCGAAAAGAAGGGTGCCGGACGCATCGCCGGGCTCGCTCCCCGCTTGGCCCACCAGGCGGAGACGGAGCCAGTCTTTGGGTTGCAGGGCCCAGTCAGCTTCCTCCAAAGCCCCGGCCTCGTGGGCGGCCAGCCAGTGGAGCAGGGGGCCCGCCATGCCGGGCACTAATGGGTTGCCGAGTGTGCGGAGCAGGTCCGGAGCGAGGGCCCTGTAAGCGTCGAGGTCGCCCAGAGCTCGGCGGTCCAAGGAAAGGACCGCCGGACGGACGACGCTACCGTCCGCCCGAGCCAGCACAAGCCCGTGCATTTGACCGGACAGCCCGATCCCGCCGACGCAGGCACCCGTGCCGCCCAGCACCTTTCGGACCACCTTCTTGACAGACGACCACCACTCTTCAGGATCCGACTCGACCCAGTCGGGCTGCGGTCTCGACAAGGCTACCCGGGCCGACGCGACACTTAACTGGGTGCCGCTCGTGCTGAGGAGGACCGCCTTGGTAGAACCCGTGCCCAAGTCGATGCCCAGCGCGCAAGGACCTGACGGCATCGGCTAGCCCTCGGCCACCAGAGCGTGCCTAGAGCGGGGCGGCTGTTCGGGGTGGCGCCTCGGCTGGGACCTGGCCGGCGGGGCTGAACCGTTCGGAGGGCAGCCGCACGATTCGCGGTGGACAAAGGTGCCAGGGAGCCTCGTGGCTTGGGGCGGGCCCGCGCCGTCTTTACCGGTCATGCGCCTGATCAAAAGGTTGACGACCGTGCTGGCAATTTGCAAGACCGGTTGCGCTATCGCGGTCAGGCGCGGATGGAAGACCTCGGCGAACTCGATGTCATCATAAGCGACCAGCGCTATGTCGTCGGGTACTCGCATCCCACGTTTGCGCAGCCCGGCGAGCACACCGATAGTCATGTAGTTGTTACCGGAGACGATGGCCGTCGGTGGGGCCGGCCTGTCCAAGAGCAAGCCGAGGGCTTGCTCCGCAGGGGCGGCCGCAGACCGTCCACTGGCCACCAGGTTGTGGTCGTAGCCCAGGCCCGAACGTTCGAGGCCCAGCCGGTAACCACGAATGCGCTCTTCTGTCGTGGACAGTCCCTTCAGCCCGCCAATGAAGCCGATGCGGCTATGGCCCAGGGCGGCCAAGTGCTCCACCAAGCTGGCGGTCGACTCGATGTTTTCGACACCCACCTGATCAAAGCGACTGTCAGCAAAACGGTCTATAAGGACGGTCGGGACTTCCTCGGATAGTAGCCGGTCCAGCACAGGTTTTCTGTCTCCAGCCACCGGTGCCAGGACTATCCCGTCTACGCGCCGGCTGAGCAGCGCGTTAACAGCGTCGGCCTCGCCCTGGACACTGTCCCTGCTGTCGGCCAGGACCGAGCTGTACCCGTGGCGCCGACCGGCCCGCTCCATGGCCGCGACGACGGCCACAAAGAAGCGGTTGGTCAGCGCCGACATCACGATGCCAATGAGGTGCGTGTCGGAGGTAACTAGGGAGCGAGCTATCCGGTTGGGCAAATAGCCCGTCTCTTCGATGGCCTCAAGGACCCGCCGCCTTAGCTCGGTGCTGACCGGGCGGGTCCCGTTCACGACGTGGGAAACCGTGGACGCGGCGACCCCGGCACGGGCCGCCACGTCGGTCATGGTAACTGAGGACCTCATGCGTGCAAGGTCTAGCTGGTCGGGAGGGGCCCAGTCATGTTGAGAGGCTATCAAGGGCCGGCCAACTCTGGCAAGCGTTTGTACAAACGCTTGCGCAAACGCTTGCTATAGGATATGATCCATCCGACACCCAGGGAGGGGCCCGCTCAGGAAGGAGGTCTGTTCAAGCGCGCCTGCTGCCACGGCTGGGACAGACCGCCCCTGGCCGCGGACCATCACGAACAATAACGATTACTAGCCTGTGGAAGGAAAGGAACGCTGCAATGAAGTTAATTGAACGACACCGGGCGTTAGGGCGTAGGGCGGCCCGCAGTATCCTGTCAGCTGCCGCATGCACCGCCATGGTGGCCGCCTCGGTAGTGGCGACGGGCCCCGCTCCGGCGGGGGCTGTGCCAATGGCGGCAAAGAAGCAGATCAAGGTGGCGCTTATACTTAAGGACTTCATCAACCCTTACTGGATCTTCATGGCCAAGGCCGCCACGGCCGAAGCCGCGAAACTTGGGATCCTCTTGGAAACGGCGGCCGGCACGTCTGACAGCGACACAAGCTCACAGATCTCAGCCATCGACGTCGCCATCGCAGCTGGCGACCAGGGTATCATCATCTCCCCGAACGGCCCCGGCGTCGACAGCGCCATTAACCAAGCCAAGAGAGCCGGGATATACGTTCTTGCCGTGGACACCGTCCCCACCCCAGCGGGCATCGTCGAACTTACTTATGCGACCAACAACACCCTGGCCGGCCAGCTCATCGGGAAGTACGCCGCCAAGCGCCTCAATGGCCAAACTGCCACCATCGCGCTCCTCGACGACGTGACCAACGAGGTCATCTCGGTGGACGTAGACCGGGACCACGGTTTTCTGGAAGGTATGGGCATCCCCGTGGGCAAGCCGAACATAAACGGCTTCGAGCCAAAGAGCGGACGGTACACGGGGGGCAAAGGCGGGTCATACACCATCGCCTGCCAGCTTCCCACCCAGGGGAGCACCACGGGCGGCCAGAGCGCCATGGAGACCTGTCTGGCCAAGAACTCCGCCATCAACCTCGTTTACGCCATCAATGAACCTTCGGCTGAAGGCGCCGTGAAGGCCCTCCAGGACGCGCACAAAAAGGGCGTAACGCTTGTAACCATCGATGGAAGCTGTGCCAACCTGCCGTTTGTAAAGAGCGGCGCGATCGCCGCCACGGCCGGCCAGTTCCCCGGCAAGATGGCTGACCTTGGGCTCCAGGCGATTTACAACCTCGTCACCCGGCACATCTTGCCCAAGGCCACTCCAGGGCTCAATTTCTACAACACGGGGACGGAAGTCTACACCAACAGCCCAGAGCCTGGCGTGCCCAGCATCAACACAACCCAGGCATTGCGGACGTGTTGGGGCTAGGCGTTGCTGGGCGCTTAGGTACCATGAGACATGGGCTCAGCTTCCTCATTGAGACACAAGGCTCATTGAGACATATGGGCCCGATAGAGCAGTTGATGTCCTAGTGATGACGGGCAACGGGCCGGTAGTCCTGCCACCGGCCCGTTGTCCTGGCCATAAACCCACCGAGGTACAACCGTTATGGCTAACTTACCGCGACAGGACCAGCTGGTGAGCGATCGAGGCCCAGAGCCGCCTAGGGCCGTCCCGGCAGGCCAACGGGAAGCGCACCACGCCGAAGCATTGGAAGCGGCGAGACATCGCCACCGCTGGCAAGGCCCGCTCTACTCCCTCCAGCGGCTGCTCCACCGTCACGCGGCATTGGGGCCCCTATTGGTGCTCGTCCTCTCGGCAGGCGTGTTCGAGCTGCTGCACCCGGGCTTCCTCCGCCTTGAGAACATCTCGTTGATGCTCCAGCAGCTAGCGGTGCTCGGGTCTCTCGCCATCGGGCAGACGATGATAATGCTAACCGCAGGCATCGACCTGTCCGTTGGTGCACTCATGATATTGGCCCAGATGATAATGGGTGAGCTGGCTATCAATTCGGGGGTGGACCCCGTCTTGGCCCTGGTCATCGGGGTAGCCTTCGGAGCGCTGATGGGCCTGGTCAATGGTGCCTTGACGGCCCGCGTCCGCCTCCCGCCTTTCATAGTCACCTTGGGCACCCTGGGCATATTCACGGCGATCGGGCTGCGCCTCTCGGGCGGGGCAACCTTGTTCTTCGGCGGGAGCGCCTTAGCCGGCAGCGCCATTTCCAGCTCGTCAAACGCCCTCTTATGGACGGGGACGTTCTTGTCTATCGGCTCGTTCACGGTCACCACCGGGGTCCTCTTGATGGTGGCGCTGTACATTGTCTTTGCTTACGTCTTGGCGTGGACAGCCTGGGGACGCCACGTGTACGCCGTCGGCGACGACCTGAACGCTGCCCGCCTGGCTGGGATCCGTGTCCGTTCGCTGATCGCCAGTGTCTACGTCGTGGCTGGGGCCATTTATGGCCTGGCCGCGTGGGTGCAAATTGGGCGCGTGGGCAGCGTGAGCCCCGACATTTCGTCGACCCTCAACCTGGACAGCATCACGGCAGTGGTGATCGGAGGCACTAGCCTGTTCGGAGGGCGCGGGGTGATGATCGGCACTTTGTTCGGTGCACTCATAGTCCAGGTGTTTAATACGGGCCTGGAGCTTGTGGGCGTCAACGCTCTCTACCTGCCCCTCGCTGAAGGTATCCTGGTCATAAGCGCGGTAGCGTTAGACCACTGGATCAGGGCTATCAAGGACTGAGCATGGCTACGACCGGTGAGGAAGCGCTAGGCACTGAACAGCCCGGCCCGAGTGCGCCGGTACTGAGCGCGCGTGACATGTGGAAGAGCTATGGACGGGTCGTCGCCCTGCGCGGTGTCGACATCGACGTGTACCCGGGTGAGGTGCTTGGCCTGGTCGGTGACAATGGTGCTGGCAAATCCACCCTTATAAAGTGCATCAGCGGGGCGGAGTACCCCGATAGCGGGACTATTTTTCTTGAGGGCCAGGAGGTCGTCTTCCACGGGCCGCTGGCCGCCCGTCATGCGGGGATCGAGGTGGTCCACCAGACACTGGGTGTGGCCCCACAGCTCGACATTACGAGCAACCTTTACCTGGGACGTGAGGTGAGAAGAGGAGGCTTTCGCGGGAGCGTTTTTCGCATGCTCGATGTGCGCACTATGCGACGTCAGGCCGCGGAAAAAGTCAAGAGCCTTGGCATTGCCACTATCCAGGACATCACCCAAGCCGTGGAGACGCTTTCGGGAGGCCAGCGCCAAGCGGTAGCCGTAGCACGGGCGGCCGCCTTCGGGAGCAAGGTGCTGATCATGGACGAGCCTACGGCGGCGCTAGGCGTGCGGGAGTCGGGCCAAGTCCACCAGCTCATAGCGTCCCTGCGCGATAGTGGCCTACCCATAATCCTTATCAGTCACAACATGCCTGCGCTCTGGGACCTCGCTAACCGAGTCGCCATCTTGCGCCTCGGGAGAGTGGCCGCCATATTGGCCCCGGCGGAGTCAAGCATGGAAGAAGCGGTGGCCATCATGACTGGTGCTAAAGCCGCCTCCCACCCACCGGGCACAAACGGCTGACGACTTATCACAAACTGGGGCCCGAGGCGGGAGGCAGTGAGTGGGAGGTCCGCGAGGCCGCCGAGAATGCCGCCCAACGGGACAAGCCCAACATACGGGCCCAGCGCAACTTCAGCGATCCCGAGAGGTCGTCGATGGCCAGAAGGGGGGGGTGGGCTGACATGGTTTGCACCTCTCCCCTACTTACAACTTGTCACGAACACGAGCCGCGCTCTTGCGCCCCGGCACATACGGGGCAGGACTGGCCCGGCACCTGAGCTCGGAGGGAGTTGGCGTCGTAGAGGTCGACCGCCCGGACCGCCAGGGCCGCCGCCGGCGTGCTATGGGCCAAGCAAGGCAAGCGGGACGACTGCGATCCCGTCCGCTCGACGGTACGCGTACGGCGAGACGCAAACGACTACAGCGTCCAAGAGCTGGCCGCCCATCTCGCGCCCCAGCCAGCTGAGGTGCTTCACGTCGTCCGCGCCCACGGTCTGGCTGAGCTTCACCTCGATCGCCAGGACGTTGCCGTCGGGGCGCTCCAAGATGAGGTCGACCTCGTGACGGCCGTGCTGCTCCCGGAAGTGCGCCACCTCGGCGCTTGCAGCCTGCGCGTAAACGCGGACCGACAGGACGACAAGGGCCTCGAAGAGCGACCCGAGGAACGAGCCGTCGCGTGGCACGAGCGGCTCAACGTCTTCTCCCGAGAGCAGGCTTTGGCGGCTAGCCCCGACAAGGACGGCAGCGAGCGCTGGGTCGGCGAGGTACCGCTTCGGGGTCTGCAGGAGCGGCACGAGATGGTTCAGCGTCGGCAGCCAGGCCGGTAGGTCGTCGAGGACCCACAGCCGCTCGAGCGCGTCGCGGTACGCCTGCGCGGTCTGATGGTTAGCTGTGCGCCCATCGCCGCCGTGGGCTGCATCGCGGATCTTTTCGAGCGACGTCGTCGTGGCGCTCGTCGCTGCGTAGGCGCGCAGCCAGCGCCGGAGCGCGTCGGGCCGGCGCACCGCCCGGCCCAGCTCGTCGGGGATGTCGCGTTGCACGACCCGGTCGATGTAGCCACGCAGCGCCTGAGCGCGGTCGGCGCCCTCGTAAGTCCTGATGGCGGGGAAACCCGACCGGAGAATCTCGTCGACGTAGTCGCTGAGGCCAAGCGCCGTCTCTCCGCGAACGGGGGGCCGGGATCCTCCAAGGAGCTCTGCCAGGCTGACGGTCGGCTGTTCCAGCTGGCGCTCGGAGAACGCAAGTGGCCGCATCCGTAGCGTGATGATGCGCCCCGCGCCTGAGTGCGTGTCCCCGCTCTCACCAGCGGACCCCGCCAGGTAGAACTGCCTCGGCCCTACGTCCCGGTCGGCCGCGTTGCGCACGACGTCGATGGTGCTCGGATAGCGCTGGAACTCGTCGATGAAGATGGGCTTCTCCCCTTGGAGCAACCGGTCCTCGTCGGCGCGGACGAGGTCGACTTCGACCTGGCGGAAGAGCCGGTGCACCGTCTTGGAGCGGCGCTCGAGAGTCCGCGTCTTGCCCACCGCCTTCGGACCCTCGACGATGACGGCTGGAAGGGCGAGCCTGTCCAGCTCGTCGTCCACGACCCGGGGCAGGTAGGTCACTGGCATCAAGGGCTACTGTATCAGCCCGACTAGTTCTGCTCGCGCATTGCGACCGTCATAACTGTAGTATTCAGTCAGTCTGGTCCCACGGTAGGCCGGTCGCCACCAGCTGTCGCGGGCGAAGCTGAGGAGTGCTCAGCTGTCATTACGTAACGCTACGGCAATCTCGCGGCCGGCCTCGCCCTCGGCGAGCGCTGCGACAGGAAGAGATATAGGAAATGGTATTCAGTTACCGCTCGGTCGATGAAGCCGAACAGGCGGTGCTCGCCATCGCCTCTGGGGAATGGGACGAGCTATTGTTCAATCTGGTACGCTCTTTTGGCCTGGGGCTGACGGTGGCGCAGCGAGTTGCCCGCTCGGCGCGTGCCCCATCTGGTTGCGCCGGCTCGGCCGGCCCGGGAGCCGGCGACCCCAAGGCCGCCCGCTTACGCAGTACGGAGAAGGGGGCGCGGGTGCTACAAGACGAACGGCACGAGCATCTTGGTCGAGCGCTTGTACATCGGGTAGGCCTCTGGGAACTGTTCGGTCAGGTATCGCTCCTCGACGGTCGCGCTGTAGCCGAAGTAGACGCCCGCCAGGACCACGGCCACAAGCCACCACCAGCTGAGCCCGACTGCGGTGCCGACGGTGGCCACCAGGACGCCCGAGTAGATCGGGTGGCGGACCAGGCGGTAGGGGCCGCTGGTCACTAGTTCCGGCTCCTCCTTCTGCGTCATCGGGGTGCCCCAGTTGCGCCCGATGTGCACGCGGGCCCAGACCGCGAACCCCAGCCCCAGAGCAAAGATGACGAGCCCGAGGCCGGCGCGCCAGAGGTCCGTATTGAGGCCATGGCCCCGGAAGGCCCCCAGGTGGAACAAGACGACCGCGGTGACGACGATTACCACCCTGATGCGCAGCTCGCGCGACCACGGGACGCGGCCCCTCTTCATGGAAAAGGCGGCCAAGAGCCAGTACAGCCAGAAGGCCGCCCACCCGACGCCAAAAGCGAGCCCTGCCGCACCCATCATGGCTCAGCCTGCCACAGTGCATGGCGTATACGACTAATGGCTGGGCCAGGGACTGAGGGCGGCCGGCCCTGCCCTGCCATAGGGTGCGCGTAGCTGCTGCGGCTGCAATCGGCGTGAGCGCGTATTATGGCGCGCCCGTTCACGCAAGGCAAAACGCCAGTCCCGTCGTTTAGCACGCCGCTTTGGTTCCTGAATTGCCTGCGAGGCGAGCGCAGATCGGGCATTCTGCGCCGTGTGCATCAACCCACC
>JAKAWM010000064.1 GCA_021827285.1 Actinomycetes bacterium
CGCTGGGCAAAAAGTCGGTGGGGAAGTTGGGATCCGGGTTACCGTCCGGAAGATCAGGCTTCAAGTCGGCGGGCAGGCCCGTGCTGGCGGCGGCCGCTTGGGCACGGGCGGCATTGAAAAGTGCCGCCCAGTTGGCGGCTCCGGGCTGGCTGTAACCAGCCTCGAGCATGTCTTGCGCCGCTTTAGCCGACAGGGCCACCTTGTAGAGGTACCGGGAGTAGTCAGTCTCGGCTTGCTGGTAGGCACTTGTTTCCGCTGCGCTTCCGAGCAGGCTAAGTTGCTGTGCCCGGTCACTGTCGTCGGAGGCCGCTCCTGAAGCGCGGTTGAGCATGAACCCGCCGATGGCTGCCACCAGGGTCGCGAGCACGATGGCGATAGTGAGCACCCGGTTGGACGGTTTGGCCGCCACTTTGGGCCCTTTGCGCTCCGATTGCCTTCCCGCACCCGGAGCCCCTGGCTGGCCCAGAGCTGTATGCTCGGGTTGGCCGGTGCCAAGAGCAGGCTCGACCAAGGTCATTTCGGCCGCTCCGGCCAAGCTTTCGGAGGCGAGAGCAGGAGGCTCAAGCGGTGGTTCGATCACGTCAACCCCGCGAACATGGCCACGCAGAGCGAAGCGCCTATCGCCAGTACACCCGGTGCGAGTGTGTGAGCCCGGCGGTGCTTCCAGCCCAGGTAGGAAACAGTGAGAAAGAACACGGCCACGATTACCAAGGCGCCGGCCAGGACTATCTCCTCGGCCGTCGAGCGATCGGCCCTGGCCGCGGACTCGAGCGCGGCGACATGAGCCGGGTCCAAGGTCTGCAGGGCGGTGGGGTCTTGGCTCGGCTGCACGCAGGGGTCCGCCACCTCTTTTCCTTGCTGCGCCGTCACGTCATAGCTGATGGAGCCGTCGGTACCCGGACTGTAGGGCCAATAACAAACGAAGCCAGGCGCCAGGGCGCGGGCTTGGGCCCCTTCGGACCGGGCCTCTGCCTCAAGCTGGAGCGCGAGGTTGGTTTGGCCAGCGTCTAGAGCGCTCGCTGCTTGCTGGTACAGGCTGCTCTCGGCCACGGTGTGCTGCTGGTACTGCTCCGCCAATTTGGAGCCGAGGTCTATGTAACTGTCCTGTTCGGCCTTGACCGTTTGGTATTGGGTTGTTTCGGACAGCGCCTGCTGGCTCACGGTGGATGCCAGGGAGAACTCGGTTGAAGCCCACCAAGCCAGCAGTGCGCCCGCAATGGATAATCCGGCCACCAGCATGACCACCCCGGCGTTCCAGCGGTCCAGTGCCGCCTCTTCGGGCGTAGGAGGAGGAGCCGGGGACCGGTCGAAGCGGTAACGTCGCCACTCAAGGCGCAGCAATAACGCGCCCGCAATGAGCAATATAGCCAAGCTGCAGATGACGACAACGGGCACGCAGCCTACCCCTACCCTTATAGCGAGGTAACGGTTGGCCTAACCCTCACGCCCCGCACAGTACCGGTGATGTGGCCCTCGCGCAAGGGGTCCAAGAGGAGCCAATTAGGCGAAAACCTCACCAAAGGTACATAAGGGCAGGCACAAAGGTAGAGGCGGCGAAGGTCGGGGCAGTTCAGCCCAAAGCCGCCCCCGGTGGCAAGGGATCGGGGCTGCCCGCGACCTCTATTTCCAAGATATGCGCGATGTCGGCCGAGCTCCTTCCCAGCTGCAGCTGGTAGGTGCCCGGGTCAACATACCAGCCGGCCTTTTGCCGGTGCAGCCCAGTGCTCTGCCCATCGCCGTCTGTGCGTGCCAGCCGGCTCAGCAGTCTGGCAAACTCGGGATCGGCGACGTCCCAGTAAGCAAAAGCCCTTTCGACCAGCTCCAGGCGCACGGTTGCCGTCTCTCCCGGTTGGAGCCGCACCTTGGCGAACCCCTTCAGCTGCTTGGGCGCCCGCAGATGGGCACGCGGTGTTGTATTTCTTGACGGCGACACGTAAAGCTGCACAACTTCGGTGCCGGGTCGGGGACCAGTGTTGGTGACGTCCACTTCGACCTCCAGCCTGCCCCCTACTGGTAGCCGCCGGGCCGATGTGCGGGGTAGGCCGAGCTCGAAGGTTGAGTAGGACAACCCATGCCCGAAGGGGAAGAGCACGGGCAGGTGGCGGGCGTCGTACCAGCGGTAGCCGGTGAGGAGGCCCTCCCCGTAACGGACAGAGCTGGATTCGGCCGGGAAATTGCCAAAGGCGGGTGTGTGCTCGAGGCGCTCTGGGATGCTCACGGGCAGCCTCCCACCCGGCTCAGCGTCTCCGAAAAGGACAGCCGCCAACGCGTTACCGAGCTCCTGGCCGGCGAACCAGCACTGAAGTAAGGCGGCGGCACCGGCAAACGGCAGGGTCACGGGTGCGCCAGTGTTGACGACGACTACGGTTCGCGGGTTGGCTTCAAGCACTTTCTCCACAAGTTCTGCCTGGTCACCTGGCAGGTCCATCGTCTCACGATCGCGGCCCTCGGTCTCCCAGTAGGGGTTGGTACCCACGACAACGATGCTCACGTCGGCTTGGCCGGCCACCCGGGCGGCTTGCTCTATTGCATCTGCCTTTTCCTCCCGTGACCTTGCCGCGTCGGCTGCCGCCCCGGCGTCGGACTCGGCCAACCAGCAGCCCTTTTCGTATACCAATTGCACCTTCTCGGCTATCCGGTCTTTGAGCGCCTCCAGCGGTGAGACGACGTAATGGGGCAGCACGCTCGCGCTGCCGCCCCCCATGACGCTGGGCTTTTCCGCCAGGGGGCCTATTAGCGCGATGCGTTTCAGCTGGGACAGGTCCAAGGGCAGGAGCCCGTTGTTGGCGAGCAGGACCATGGCCTCTGTTGCGGTGTGGCGAGCGATGACGCGGTCCCCGGGACGGTCCTCGGGCTGCTCGGGCAGCCCGGCAGGGTCGTCGAAGGCACCCAGCTGGTCGAACAGGCCGAGCAGCCGGCGTGCTTTTTGGTCAAGGCGGTCCTCCTTGACGGCGCCCTGGCGTACCGCGGCGGCCAATGCCGGCCCGAAGGCGCGGCCCGGGCCTGGCATCTCCAGGTCCAGGCCCGCCTGGGCCGCCTCCACGGTCGAGGCCGCGGCCCACCAGTCGGTCATAATGATGCCGCCGAAGCCCCATTCGTCACGGACAATCGTACCTATGACATCGCTCCTGTCAGCCAGGTAGCGGCCGTTGAGCCGGTTGTAGCTCGTCATGATGGCCAGGACGTTCGCTTCGCGTACAGCTATCTCGAAGGGCAGGAGGTAAAGCTCCCGCAACGTTCGTTCGTCCACTTCTGAAGAGCACGTACGGCGTTCGTGCTCGCTCTCGTTGCACACGAGGTGCTTCACGGTCGCTGCCACACCCTCGCTCTGGGCCCCTGTTATGTAGCCGCTCGCCAGCTTTCCAGAAAGCCAGGGGTCTTCAGAAAAAGCTTCGAAGTTGCGGCCCCATAGCGGGTGGCGGACCAGGTTGACCGTGGGGGCAAGAAGGATACGCGCCCGCTTATCCCGAGCCTGGCGTGCCACCGCCGCGCCAGCTGCCCGGACCACTTCTGGATCCCACGTCGCCCCGAGAGCCGTCCCAGACGGTATGCAGAGCGAGGGGGACGCACTCTGGCTAGCCGCGCCGTGCGTGAACCCTCTGGCCCCGTTGGGGCCGTCGGTCAGCTTTACCGCCGGTATGCCCAGGCGCTCGATGGGCGCTGTTTGCCAGGTATCGATCCCTGCTGTAAGCGCCGCCTTCTCGTCCAGGGTCATCTGGGCCACAAGGCCAGCTATGTCGCGTCCGGGCATGCAGCAATGGTACTTACAAGGCGCTGGCCCCGCGCTGGCCGGTTCGCACCCGCACCAGTTCTTCTACCGGGACCACCCATATTTTGCCGTCACCTATCTTGCCTGTGCGGGCAGCCCCCTCTATGGCCTCCACCACCCGTTCCGCGTCGGCGTCCTCGCAGACGACCTCAACGCGGACCTTGGGCACGAAATCGACCCTGTACTCGGCACCCCGGTAAACCTCTGTATGGCCGCGCTGGCGCCCGAAACCCTGGGCCTCGCTCACCGTCATCCCGGCGACGCCCACGGTGTGCAGAGCGTCTTGGACCTCCTGCAGGCGGAATGGCTTGATGACGGCTGTCACTAACCGCATGCCGATCTCCTCTCAATCATTTGGGCCGTCCGGCTTGGGCGTTGACTTCCGCCGGGCCGGGATGCTTATCCCGCCCCCGGAGGCATCGGTAACATGGTGGCCGAACCCCCCGGTGGAGAGCGCCTCCAAGTCGTATGCCGTCTCTTCGTGCAGGGAAATGTCGAGCCCCGTGATCTCCGCTTCGGGGCTCACCCGCAGCCCCATGAACTTGCGGATGGCCAACCCGATAAGCAGCGTAGCCCCAAATGCCCAGGCGACGGTGACAATGACGGCTAGGGCTTGGTGGCCCAAGAGCGCGGCGCCACCGCCGTAGAACAGACCATTGAGGCCACGTGCCGCCGCGGTGCCGAAGAACCCCACCGAGAGCATGCCCACGAAACCACCAACGCCGTGCACTGCCAGCACATCTAGCGACTCGTCCACCCCCAGTCGGTACTTTAGGCTGACGGCCAGGGCGCACAACGCCCCGGCCAGGAGCCCTATTACGGTGGCCCCCACCGTGTTCACGAAGCCGCACGCGGGGGTGATGGCCACCGCGCCGGCGACCGCGCCCGAGGCGGCGCCGAGGGTGGTCGGTTTGCCGGTGCGCCATTTTTCGACTGCTATCCAGGCCAGCAACGCGGCTGCAGTGGCTGTGTTCGTGTTGACAAAAGCCGTCCCGGCGCGCCCAGCCGAGAGGGCTGAGCCGGCGTTGAAACCAAACCAACCAAACCACAAAATCCCGGCACCCAATACCGAGAGCGGGACGTTATGGGGGCGCATGAGCTCTCGGGGCCATCCCCGCCGGCGCCCTATCACGATAGCGATAGCCACGCCGGAAAGCCCCGAATTGATCTCTACCACGGTCCCGCCGGCAAAGTCTTCGACCCCCCGTTTGGCCAGCCAGCCCTCCGGTGAGAACACCCAGTGGGCGAGGGGCGCGTACACCACCAACGACCAGGCGATGATGAAGACGATGAAGGCACCCAGCCGGGCGCGGTCAGCTATGGATCCCGTGAGCAGAGCGGCGGTGATCACCGCGAACATCATCTGGAAAACGACAAAGGCGACCTGGGGCACGGTCTCCCCCGCCATTCCCGGCACCAGTTGGCCCATGTTGGACAGGGCAGCGAAGTGAAAAGTCCCGAGCAGCCCGAGCCCGCCCCAGTCCGGCCCAAAGGCAAGGCTGTAGGCAAACCACACCCAGAGGAGCCCCACGATGGCCATGGTCACGAAGTTCTGCATGAGCATGGCGAGCACGTTCTTGCGCCGCACCATCCCGCCGTAGAAGATGGCCAGGCCAGGCGTCATGAACAGGACAAGGGCCGCGCTGGCCAAGACCCATGCCGTGTCGCCGGAGTTGTAGTGGTGCACCGCTGCTGCCCCTCGCTTTGCCGTTAAGACTTGCAGGGTAGTGGTAATGCCTGCAGCGGGTACAAGTCGGCACCCCGGTCTGCAGAGGACGGCCCGACCGCGCCAGGGGCACAGCCACCGCGCTGGAGGACACGTCCCCCGACCGTGAGGGCACGTCCCCGGCCGAGCAGGACAACCCCGGCCCGGAGAGTAGCAGTAGGCTGGGATTGTGGTTACGACGAGCGTGGAGTTGCGAGCGCCAGTGGAGCGCTGGAAGGCGGAGTGGGCTGACCTCTACAACGAGGTCGTTACGACCAGGCTTTGCACCGGGTGCGCTGCTTGTGTGATCGCCTGCCCCCACGATGTGCTCGGCTACGACGCAGGTGGTACCTTCCGGCCGTTCCACCTGGAGGAGGAGCTTGGGCCTGGCGGCTGCAGCCACGGGCTACGCGGTTGCACCAGCTGCACGCGTGCCTGCCCCCGCTTCCGGTCCTGGGAGAGCGAAGCCGACTCCTTCTTGTTCGGGCGCGTGCGCCAGCCCGAAGAGCAGGCCGGGGTGGCGCGTACCACGTTGCTTGCCCGTTCCACAGATCCGGAGCTCCTGGAAAAAGGCCAAGACGGTGGAGTTGTCTCGGCCATTCTTATCTGGTGCCTGGAGCACGACCGCATTGACGCCGCCCTGATATCCGGGCTCGAAGGTGATGGCTCGGGTTGGCGGGCCGTGCCGGGCGTGGCGCGCAACCGCGAGGAGGTACTTGCCGGTGCCGGCAGCCGCTACACGTACTCGGCCAGCACGTTGGCCTACGCCGAGGCGGTCGCTGGTGGGGCGGAACGGCTGGCCCTGGTAGGTATGGGCTGCCAAGCCTCTGCCCCCGCAGTCATGAAGGCCCGTAAGGCGGGAAAAGTGGGCCGGCGGCTAGCTCTGTCGATCGGGCTCATGTGTTCCAAGACCTTCGATGACGCCATCTTCGACGAGTTCTTTGACGCCCGCTACGGGATCGCCCGCAAGGACATCGCCAAAATCAACATCAAAGGCGTGTTCCAGATTTGGTGCCGCGACGGCTCCTACCATGAGGTACCTCTGAAGGAGGGCCATGCGTGGACCCGTGAAGGGTGCAAGTCCTGCCCGGACTTCGCGGCCGAGCACGCGGACATCTCGGCCGGGGGGATAGGGGCCTTCAGCGACTGGACCTTGACCGTCGTCCGTACCGAGCTCGGCCAAGAGGTCATCGATGCCATGGTCTCCGACGGCGCCCTGGAGGTTCGGCCCGGCGGGGACGACCCCGGTGCTCTCGCTCTAATGGACCGGTTGTCCAGCGTCTCCCGGCGCCGATGGCCCGTTGCGGCAGCGAGTGAGCCTCGGCTTGGGCTACCGGTGACCAAGAGCAGCTGAGGAGCTGCGGCCCTTTCGGCG
This sequence comes from Actinomycetes bacterium, assembly GCA_021827285.1. Classification (GTDB taxonomy): domain Bacteria; phylum Actinomycetota; class Acidimicrobiia; order Acidimicrobiales; family Palsa-688; genus JAKAWM01. Next base: position 6,850 of record JAKAWM010000064.1, read on the forward strand.
ATAGCGGCGGCCCGGGCGCATCTGGCCGGACGGCTCTGCCGGGCCTGACGCCTGGGCGCCGGCCTACGTACACCGGCGGCGTGCTAAGTTGTCGCTCCGTAGCGCCGACGGGAGCCTGCCGAGCTCGGTTTGGCTCATTTGCCGGCGTTCGGGGGCTGGTTCGGCCGCGATTGCCAGCAGTTGCATGGGGCCGAAAAGCGAGCCAACGTTTTGCCGGAGGAGACGCGCCATGGGTTCACTGATCAAAAAACGCCGTAAGCGGATGCGCAAGAAGAAGCACAAGAAGATGCTGAAGGCCACCCGCTGGCAGAGGCGGGCCGGCAAGTAGCCGGCACCATGCAGCGGGGTGCGCCCCCAGGGTTGCGCCGGTGCTCATCCCTGTCGGGCTACTCGTACCACCAGGCCATGGCCGTCGTGGGCACCGGGCACGAACCAGGTTGACCCGCTGCCGGCCAGTACCGGCTCCAGGCCCGTAGCCTCCCCCAGGCGGTCACGCCAACGCCCCAGCCGGGGCTCGACCTTCAGGGCAGCCGGTTCGAGTTGGTTGAGCCGGTCGTCCGTTGGGCCTCCCATGTCGTCCCAGGCTTGGTAGACGGCGGCTGTGGATATGCCGAAAGGGGGCGTGAGCAGGGTGTAGGCCTGACCTTCGACCGCCTCGAAGGCAAGGGGTTGGACCACCTCGCCTATGCCGCCCACACGGGCATAGCCGCCACCTGCCAAACAGAAAGGTACATCGGCGCCTAAGCGGGCGGCAGCTGACAAGCTCTCCTTCTCGTCGTTTGGCCATCCTGCCCATCTCAGCACGCAGGCCGCGTCCGCCGATCCGCCGCCCAGCCCGCCGCCAACGGGTATCCGTTTGACCAGCCTCACATGCGCTCGCCGGCCGGCCAGCATCAGCGCCCGTAGGACCAGGTTGGTATGGCCGGAGGGGACCGTTTCCCGCGCCCCGCCCTTGGTGCCGGCGTGCACCACCTCCAGGCCGCGGCCAGGCGAGAAAAACAAGGTGTCGGCCAAGTCCACCGTGACCATCTCGGCCTCGAGCAGGTGGTAACCGTCCGGTCGCACGCCCGTGACCCGGAGGGATAGGGTCAGCTTGGCCAAGGCCTTGAGCTCCTGGGCCTGGCCCGGCGTGCTCACCTGTCTGTGCCCGGAGGTAGCTCGGCAGCGGTGGGGGTGACGCGGCCAGTTGCTCCGAGCGCGGCGGCAAGCCGTCCCCACTCGCTGACGCCCAGTTGCTCGGCCCGGGCGCAAGGGTCAATACCGGCCGAGGCAAAGGCGCTGGGCGGCACCAAGTCGGCCAGGGCCCGCCGCAGCATTTTGCGGCGGGTGGCAAAGCCCGCTCGGACCAGGCCGAAGAGCAGCTCAGGTGGGACAATGGCGGGGTCGACCGCAGGGACGCTCCGGCGTTGCAGCGAGACCAGGGCTGAGCCCACCTTTGGCCTGGGCACGAACACCGATGAAGGCACCGTCCCTTTCCAGCTGGCTTGGGCCCAGTACGCGACTTTCACCGAGACCGCTCCGTATGCTGGCTCACCGGGGCGGGCCACCAGGCGCCGGGCCACCTCCTCTTGCACGAGGACGACCATCCGTTCAATGGCGGGCACCCGGTCGAGCAGGTCGGCTACCAGCGGCGTGGCGATGTTGTAGGGGAGGTTGGCCACCAGGGCCCAGCCTCGCGACGGCACCAGGATCGTCCCCCAGTCGATCACCATGGCGTCGGCCTCGGCCAATCGGGTACCGGCTGCTTCGGGGTGTGTTGCCAGCACGCGGCGGAGCACCGGGGCCAGCCAACGGTCCTTTTCAATGGCCAGTACCCTGGCCCCCGTTTCGGCCAAGGCGAGGGTGAGCGACCCCAGTCCCGCACCCACTTCCACTACCAGGTCACCCGGCCCAACACCAGCAATACGGGCAATACGCCGCACCGTGTTGGCGTCGGCGACGAAGTTCTGCCCCAGCGCCCGGCTGGGGGACAGCGAGTTGTCCCGCAGGAGGCGCAGGATCTCTGCCCGCGAGAGCGTCACCTGACCACGTCCCACCGGCTACGCGAGGCCGTACAGCTGAGCGGCCGCTTCCCAGGTGGCGGCCTCTACCTCGGCCACGTCGATCCCCTTGGCGCTGGCCACGGCCGCTCCTACCAAAGGGACGTATGCAGGCGTGTTGGCCTTTCCCCGATGAGGCACGGGGGCCAGGTAGGGCGAATCGGTCTCTACCAGGAGCCGGTCGAGCGGGCAGAGCGCGGCCGCTTCTCGCAAATCGTCCGCACCCTTGAAGGTAACGATCCCGCTGAAGGAAAGCCATGCGCCCAAGTCCAGGGCCGCCCCAAGTTCGGCTCGCCCTCCGGTGAAGCAGTGGAACACCGTCCGCGCCGGGGCTCCCACCGAGCGCAGGATGGCGAAGGTGTCCTCCCAGGCTTCCCGGGTGTGGACCACGAGAGCCAAGTTGTGCCGCTGAGCCAGGGCAGCCTGGGCCGCGAACGCTTCCCTCTGGGCCGGTCGAGGGGAAAAGTCGTAGTGGTAGTCGAGGCCGCACTCACCTATGGCAACCAGTTCAGGTTGCC
>JAKAWM010000065.1 GCA_021827285.1 Actinomycetes bacterium
CATGCGGCGAGGGTTTTCCCCACTTCCCCCCCAGTTGGGCAGTCCTTATCATCAGCTTCAGGTTCGCCCAACTGATGAGAAAGGACCCTCATGTCCGAGTGGAAAATGGCAGCTCGGGGTCGGCGGAGGCAGCCCCTCGGGCGCCAGAGACGACCTTATAGGCGCGTCTACACGGCCCTCGCTGTGGCCACAGTGCTGGCTGCCAGCACTCAGGCCTGGCCCGGAGGGACGGCCGGAGCCGCGCCGGCTCTAGGGGCCTGGACCGAGCTCAGTGCCGGGCTGCCTTCTCCGATGGGTAACACCCCTTCGGTGGTCCAGCGGCCAGACGGGCGTGGCTATGTGCTGTGGTACAGCCGCGGCAAAGGCAGCAGCCTCTTGAGCACGTACTATTTCGCTACCATCACACCCGGGGGGGTCCTCGCGGGGCCGCCGCAGAGCATCTTCGGCACAAACTACTGGAGCGGACTGAACTGGCAACCGACCCTCGTCCTGGGCGACGAGCAGGAGCCCATCGTCATCTTCCAGGGCGGCCGGAGCCTGAAGAAGGGTGACTCTTATGGCGACGGTTGCGTCGTCTCAGCCGAGGGCCCGCACACCCCCTGGATCCTGTCGCCGTTCTCGCTCACCAACCCGTGCGGGTCAGTCGGGCCCGGTGGGGCGGCGGAGATGAGGGGCGAGGACGAGTTCTCGGCGGAGCAGGGCGCTGGAAGCGAAATCCACTACATGCTCCACCAAGAACCGGGCGTGCCCCCGTCGCCCAAGCTGGCGCCCTCCTCCTCGTTCACCCTCCCGTGCCCCTGCGGCATAAGCCGCAGCGCGGAAGTGGCCGACCTTGCGGGCAATGGGGATGCCTATGTCGCCTGGGCGCAGGACAATGTCAAGGGCCTATACGGCCTTTACGCAAAGAACCTCTCCACCAACGGTCCCATAATGAAGGCACCCGGCTCGGGCGAGCGGTCGGCAAACGTGTTCCCCCCGGTGTTCAGCAACCTCGCTCTTGCCAGCACCAACACTCACGCCGGCGTTTTCCTCGCCTACTGCTCCGACACTCAATCCTGCAATGTCCTGCTCTGGCGGGTGGGAGCGCCGAGTGCCATGGCAACACCAGCGGTCGGCATCAACGGCAACGCCGATATGGCCATATCGGCTGGCCCTGGTGGGAGGCTCTGGCTGGCCTGGTGGAGCGTCGACAAGGCCGGGGACCTCTTCATCTCGGTTACCCGGACCAATAGGGCAGACAACCGTTTCGGGCCGGTGGCAATCTACCCCACCTCCTGCTGGAGCTACCCGCCGCTGATCGGCCTGGGCGGTGGGAGCTGGGGCCGCCTGGACATTGCCATCCAGTGCACTGTGAACAAACCAACGATCAAAACCGAAGACTTCGTGACCCAGACGATGGTGCCCCTGACCGTCAGGCCGACAACTGCCAGCTTCGACAACTCGAAGGCCCGCAGCGTTACCTTCACCGTCACTGACGTCGGAGATGCCGTACCCGGCGCCACCGTTTCCATCGCCGGAAAGGCGATCAAGGCGGTTACCGGCCCGGGCGGCACGGCCACGGTCACCATACCGGCCGGGCTCACGCCGGGCGACTACGGGGTCGTAGCAGGCGCGCCCAATTACTTGCCTGGGCACGCGAGGGTCGTGGTGACCTTGGCGACGCTCAAAAAGTTAGTCGGGCACTAGCACACGCTGTGTAACGGCCAAACTCTGGCCGCGTTCGCGGCCAGAGTTTGTCTGCTTCTCGGGCTGTGCCGGGGGGCAGGGCCGGCCTGCGCCGGAAGCACCATCGCCCGTACCCGTCCATCATCGGCAAGAGCTTGACGGTCGGTGGCATCCCGGGCGCAAAGCAGCAGAGCACCTCCGGCCCTCGAGACCTGGGCCGGTGGCCAAACCTGCGCCGTTCGTGGAGCAGCTGTCTGGCCAGCCGTTCAGTGCAGTTGCTGGATGCGGACCAGGTTGCCGGCGGGGTCGCGGAATGCGCAGTCGCGCTCGCCCCAGAACTGCTCCATCGGCTCTTGGACAACCTCGGCGCCACTGGCCTGCACTCTCTCAAAGGTGTCATCGAGGTCCTTCGTAGCCAGCATGATCCAACCGAAGGTGCCCTTCGCCATCATCTCGGCGATAGTGCGCCGCTCGTCTTCGGTGATACCGGGGTCGGCGGCCGGAGGTCCCAGGAGGATGGATGTCCCCGGCTGGCCTGGTGCCCCGACGGTGATCCAGCGCATCTGGCCAGAACCCACGTCCTTGCGGACCTCGAAACCGAGGACGTCGCGGTAAAAGGCTAGAGAAGCCTCTGGGTCGGTATGGGGGAGGGTTGTAGTGTGGATGCTCAAGTCCATGGGGTCATGGTAAGAGCGGCGGCGCGGCGGGTGCTTCTCGATTTCTGACCGGTCTTGAAACCTGCTTTACTATGCACGGCGGGACCCCTACTGCGGCGCGCCGAGCTTGGCGCCGGTAGGCGCTCGGCGACATGCCCACCAGTTCGGTGAACCGGGTGCTGAAAGTGCCGAGCGACGAGCAGCCGACAGCGAAGCACACCTCGGTGATGCTCTGGTCGCCACGGCGCAGCAGCACCATCGCACGCTCGATGCGCCGGGTCATCAGGTAGCTGTACGGCGGCTCGCCATAGGCGAGCTTGAACTCGCGCGACAGGTGCCCGGCCGACATGTGCGCGCCGCGGGCAAGCGCCTCGACGTCGAGCGGTTGCGCGTACTCCCTGTCGATCCGGTCACGGACGCGTCGCAACCACGCCAAGTTGCTTAGGCGTTGTGCGGCGGTAGGTGGCCCGGGCTTTGACGCCAGAGTGGTACGTCCGAGATCCGTGCGGGCAGTGATCAGATCCGTACCACCTCGACTCCGGGTATGGCTTCATAGTCGTTGTCCTGGGTGACGACCGGGATCTGCTCGACGATCGCGGTGGCAGCTACAAGCGCATCGAGGATCGGGGCCCGGCGGCCACCGGCACGCAGAGCGGCAACGATCCGGGCGAACTGACGTGCCACCTCGGCATCGATGGGCAACGGATCCCATGTCGACTCCACAGCCGAAAGCGTTGCCAGTCGCGCCGACCGATCGTCGTCGTGGGCCATCAGCACGCCGACGGTCAATTCGGCCAGCGTCAACACGGACACCTCCGTCTCGGTAACCCCCTTCATCTCGCCGAGAGGTTGCCCTGACTCGGTGGCGACGAAGAACGAAGTATCGAGCAAGGCCCTCATAGGTCGTCGGTCGTGTCAGCCAGCAGGCTCCGCGTGTCCTCGAGGAGGCCGCGGTCGGCGGCGTGGCGAGAAGCTACAGCAAGCGCCTCCGCCGCCGGCACAGCCCGACGGCGGCGGAGTGGCACGATTTCAGCGACAGGACGCCGGTCGACCGTCACGGTCAACCGTTCTCCGCCTTCAACCCGACGAAGCACCTCGCTGACCGCGTTCCGCAGATCTCGGACAGATATCGAGTCGTTCACAGGACCACCGTAGCACATGTAGCACATGTGCCCAAGCGCAGCTTGCCGCACCAGCCTGCCGCCTCTGCTGCCAAGAAGACCGTTGTAATGGGGTGTCGGGTGCCACAACTCGGTGATCCGCGTGAGCAGGGGGCTCGACCGCAGGCACCTCACCCGCCCCGGCGACGCCATCGCCCCCCCGGCGAGAACCCCTCAGCGGGCGCGCCCCCAGCCCTGTTCAAGGCCGCCGCCGCCCGGATGAGAGCAATGAGCGCCGGCCCGTCCACCTTGTCGCCCTTGTGCAAGTCGATGCCCCGGCGGACGTTGCCGTCGAGGCTGGCGTTGAACAGGCCGGCCGGGTCCTGGAGGGCCGCTCCCTTGGCAAAGGTCAGCTTGACGTGGTCCTTGTAGACCTCCCCGGTGCAGATGATGCCGCCGTCAGACCACACCGGCACGCCGTCGGGGTTCGAGGCCTTCTTCCACTTGAGCTCTTCCACGACATCGGGATCGGCCCGCTTGATCAGCGTTCGCAAGCGGGCCATCGTCGTGCCGCGCCAGTCGCCGAGGTTAGCGAACGTGGCATCAATCACCTGGGAAGTGGGATCGTCGTTCACGGGTTATCTCCCATCTCGCTGTCGGGCGGTCAGCTCCAGCATGGCCGCTCATGACTGCCGCTGTCAGCCCTCAAGCTCATGCAGCTGTGATGGCCTGAGCACCGCTGTCGTGACACGAATTTCGAGTGGTCCTGAGTTGTACCTATTCGAAACCCGGCCGGGCTAGGCGAGATATAACCAGAAGTTGTGGATGCTCGACCTGCTCAAAGGCGTGACGTACCCTCCAAGTTGACCAAACAACGAGCCCGCCGGTTGCTGCCGGCGGGGAGGAGTACGCCAATGTTGAAACTAGTCCATAGCGCCGCCCCAAGCGCGGAAGATGAGCCCACCACCATCGACCTCGACGAACTGTGCCGCCTGGCCGCCCACCAGATGCTGGCCAGCGCCCTGCTGGCCGAGCGCCGGGCCTACCTGGACGCCCACGCCGACCTGGTCGACGCCACGGGCAAGCGCCTGGTCGTGGCCAACGGCTACGCCCGAGAGCGGGCCGTGATGACTGGTGCGGGCATGGTCGAGGTCAAGGCCCCCAGGGTCGACGACCGCCGGGAGGGCGAGCACTACCGCTCGGTCATCCTGCCCGCTTATATGCGCAAGTCCCCCAAGGTCACCGAGGTGCTGCCGGTCATGTACCTACGCGGCCTGTCCACGGGCGACTTCGCCCCGGCCCTGGCCGAGTTCTTCGGCAGCTCAGCGGGCCTATCGGCCTCCACGGTCCAACGTCTCACCGAGTCGTGGCAGGCCGAGCACGAGGACTGGGCGGCCAGGGACCTCTCGGGGGCCGCCTACGTCTACTGGTGGGTGGACGGGGTGCACTTCAACGTGCGCCTGGAAGAGGACCGCCTGTGCTGCCTGGTCATCGTCGGGGTGCGCCCTGACGGCTCCAAGGAACTGGTGGCCCTGGCCGACGGCTACCGCGAGTCCAAGGAGTCCTGGGCCGCCCTCCTGCGCTCGCTACGCGACCGGGGCCTGGCTGGCCCGGTGCTGGCGGTGGGCGACGGGGCGCTCGGCTTCTGGGCCGCTATCAGGGACATCTTCCCCGCCACCAAAGAACAGAGGTGCTGGGTGCATAAGACGGCGAACTGCCTCGACGCTTTGCCAAAACGCCTTCACCCACAAGCTAAACCCGCGCTCCAGGCCATCTACAACGCACCTGACCGGGCCGACGCCCTGACCGCCGCCAAGGCCTTTGCCGACGCCTTCAGCGGCTTTCCCAAAGCCACGGCGAAGATCATGGACGACCTCGAGCGGTTGCTTGCCTTCTACGATTTCCCCAAGGAACATTGGGTACATTTACGAACGACCAACCCGATCGAGTCCACTTTTTCGACCGTAAGGCTGAGGACCAGGGTCACCCGTGGTGCCGGCTCCCGCAAGGCCGCCCTGGCCATGGCATACAAGCTGCTCGATGCTGCCCAGGCTCGTTGGCACAACATCGCTGCACCCGAGCTCGTACCCCTGGTGCGTGCGGGGGCAACTTTCATCGACGGCAAGTTACACGAAAGGAGGCCACCCGAGACCGATAGGGGCACCACCGGTACCGGGCCCGTCGCAGCCTAAGAGGAAAAGGCCATCCACAACTATTGATGAGATGCAGGAGCGCAAGAGCGTCTCTCGCGTGACTGGGCGGTGAGTAACCGGACCAGGACGCCGGCATGGGGAGCAAGGGACGTGAGGAGCCGACCGGTAGCCAGGGCGGGGGCCCCCGCTCCGGCCAAGCGGCGCAGCGCTGGAAAACTTGGGTCTTCCACAACAACCAAGCGTCGAAGGAGGACCCCCGTGGAGAAACAGTACGTCGGCATCGACCTTCACCGCCGTCGCAGCGTGATCGTCCGGAAAGACTCCGCTGGCACGGCACGGGAGACAGTCCAGATCGACAACGGCGCCCAGGCCCTGGCCGAGGTGGTCGCCCGAGCGGGGGAAAGCCCTGAGGTGGTCCTGGAGGCAACATACGGCTGGTACTGGGCCGCCGATGTCCTGGCCGAGATGGGGGCGAGCGTCCACCTGGCGCACCCGCTCGGCAACAACTGGGGCAACCGGAGGGTGAAGAACGACGAGCGCGATGCCGCCGACCTGGTGGACCTGTTGCGGCTCGGCCGCCTGGCCGAGTCCTACATAGCCCCGCCCGAACTGCGCGAGTTGCGAGAACTGGTCCGCCACCGGGCCAAGCTCGTAGCCCTGCGCTCGGGCCTGAAGGCACAGGTCCACGCCGTGCTGGCGAAGGAGGGCCTGGGGGTACCAGAGGCCAACCTCTTCGCGGCGAAAGGCCGCTCTTTCCTGGCCTCAGCCGGGCTAGGTAATGCCTACCGCCGGCGGGTGTCTTCCCTGCTCGAGCTCATCGAGCACTTCGATGCCGAGGTCAGCCACTTTGAGGAGCTGGTCAGTGAAGGCCTTGACGAGCACCCTGGTTACCGCGGTGCCCAAGAAGTCCCCGGAGTGGGCCCTGTGCTGGCGGCCATCTTTGTCGCCGAGATAGGCGACGTCAGCCGCTTTGCCGGCCCCGAGCGGCTGTGCAGCTGGGCCGGGCTCACCCCCCGGCACCGCGAGTCCGACACGACGGTCCACCGAGGCCACATAACCAAGCAGGGCTCCCGGCTAGTGCGTTGGGCCGCCGTCGAAGCCGTGGGCCGCCAACGCGGGGCCACGGTCGTCGCCGTCCACCACCACCGGGTCGCCGAACGGCGGGGACGGCCCATCGGCCGTGTCGCAGCGGCCAGAAAGCTCCTCACCCTCGTCTACTACGGCCTGCGTGACGGCCACGTCCGTTGCCTGGCCCAGGCGGGATGAGGTCACTCCCGGCGCAGCCAGGAAGCGTGCTCGCTAATTGTCATGACCCCCGGTCACGGCGCGGTCGCCCTTTTGATTGAGCCCTCCTGGCTGCGGCCGAAACTCTCCATGCCACCTCGACGTGGCGGATAGATGACCGGCGACCGGGGAGTCCCGGCACGCCCCGAGCAAAACGCTCACCCTGGAGAAGACCGCTACTGCGCCGATCAATAGCGCTCAAGCACCGCCTAGCGGCGGTGCCATTCCCATTATCCAGTCATGGGACCTACCGGGCCGTCAAGCCTGCCCCTACGGGCGGCCTACGGCCGGGCTTGACCGCCCTGGCCCTCTCAGCCATAAGAGGCTGAGGACATCGACGCGCCTGCTCTCAAGATCTGTACCCGTCCGTGGAGCGGTGCCGGCCGAGAAATCTCGCCCGGCGCTCTTGACTTCCGGCGCTCCTTCATAGATGACAATTGCTCGCTAGGCGAGATAGGCGGCCGCCTCTCGGACTTGGTGAGGACCGCCACCGACGGGGTGGAGGGATGACCGGACCGATCTGGTGCTTGGATTACCGCTGAGGATGGATCGTCTCGCCGCGAGCGAGCATGGCCACGAACTGCTCGATCCGGCGTTGACGCGTCTCAGCACGCTTGGCTGTGGTCACCCGGTAGAGCACGGAATAGCGATTGGCGCTGCTCAAGCGTTCGAACATCGCTTTCGCTGGCGGAGCCGCCTTCAGCGCGGCGGCAAGGTCCGACGGCACCTCCATGGTTGCCTGGCCTGCATACGCACGGTCCCAACGGCCGTCTGCCTTGGCCTGCTCCACTGCAAGGAGACCAGTTTGATGCATCCGACCCTCTTCGATGAGCCGGGTGGCGATTGCCACATTGCGTTTCGACCACGCGCCACCCGACCGTCGCGGAGTGAACCTTCGCCGGAAAGTGCGCTCGTCACCCTTCGCGAGCTGCCCGTCCACCCAGCCGTGACAGATCGCTTCTTCGAGGGCCTCCTCATAGGTCAAGGTCGTCGGACCGGTGGTTCCCTTCTTTGCCAGGACCAGCCAGACACCCTCGGCCTGCCCGCCCAGATTTCTGAGCCACTCTGACCACGCCCTCGCGTCGGCCACCGTGAGCACAGGGGTCTCGCCGCCGGGCACCACAGTCACTGTACCGTCCGCTGGCCGAGCTGCGGGGACGGCTCGAAGTTCTAGCCGAAGCCCGCTCGACGTCATCGTAGCAGAGATGCTACGATGATCTTGTGACTGACATCCCTGCACGCGACCTTCGAAACGACGTCAGCGCCGTGCTTCGGCGGGTCGAGCACGGCGAACGCCTCCGGGTGACGGTGAGCGGCCGCCCAGTCGCCGAGCTGGTCCCACTGCCGTCCCGACCGAGATCGATGGCCTGGAGCGCCTTCATCCGCGACAGCGATCGCTGGCGGGCCGACCCCGGGCTCGCTCGAGAGCTGGCAGACCTGCTGCCCGATACGACTGACGACCTGCCGATCCCATGACCGCCTCCAGCGAGCGCATCGATCGGGTGGCGCTCGCCGACACATCGCTGTTCATCGCCATCGAGCAGGACCGACCACTCTCCTCCCAGCCGCCCGATCGTGTTGCCGTGTCGGTCATCACCGTGGGCGAGCTACGGCTCGGCGTCCTCGCCGCGCAGGACGGGCCGACCCGCGCCCGACGGCTCGAAACCCTCTCCGCAGCGGCGTCGCTCGACCCTCTACCGATCGACGAAGCAGTAGCCCATGCCTGGGCAACCCTGCGCCTTGCGCTTCGAGACGCCGGCAAGCGAATGCCGATCAACGACTCGTGGATCGCCGCGACGGCGATCGCCAACGACCTGGCGGTGGCATCCCAAGACGGCGACTACGACGATATTCCCGGGCTTCGGGTCCTACGGGTCTGATCGGCAGTCGAGCGCCCCGGTCATCGACGACACCCCCTACCCGCCCCCGGCACGCTCGCCCGCCAACCGAAGTCGGCCATCGGTGAAACGTTGGGTGAGTCTGCATATTGCTGCTAACAGCAGTAGAGTGTAGCTATGGCCGCTATCACTATCCGTGACGTTCCCGATGAGGCGCGCGATCAGCTCGCCGCACGAGCCGCGGCGACCGGCCGATCACTACAGGAATACCTGCGGAACCAGTTGATCGAGCTTGCCCGGCGCCCTGACCCCGAGGTGCTCCTTCTTCAAATTCGAGACCGCAAGGAGCACGCGGGGAGCCAGCTGCCTGCCCAGAAGATCCTCGGATATCTGTCCGCCGACCGTCGGTGACCGTCGTCGTTGACGCCTCCGTCGTCGTCGCAGCTCTCATCGACAGAGGCGCCGACGGGAAGTGGGCCGAGAGGATTCTTGGATCTGACGGCCTCGTGGCCCCGCATCTAATGCCGGTTGAGGTGGCAAACGTGCTGCGCCGAGCGCTTCTCGCCCGAGACATCTCTGTCGACTCGGCGTCGCTCGCTCACGCCGATCTCATCAAGCTCCGAATTGACCTATTCGCGTACGAGCCCTTCGCGGAACGCGCTTGGGCGTTGCGCAACATAATGAG
>JAKAWM010000066.1 GCA_021827285.1 Actinomycetes bacterium
CGACCCCTACGTAATGGCCGCGTGGGCGCGCTCGCAAAGTGTGGGAGACAAGGTAACCCTCCTGGCAGACGGCAATGGCGAGCTGGCCCGGGCGATGGGCGTCGAGATCGACCTTACGGGAGGCGGCTTGGGTGTCCGCAGCAAGCGCTACGCGGCCGTCCTCGATAACGGCGTGGTCACCCACTTTGCCTTGGAAGATGGGACCGGCTTGGAAGTCAGTTCTGCTGAGCAGGTGATATCAGCACTGTCTTGAGCACAATGGAAAAGGCCGGCACTCGAGCGCGTTCTTGCCATCGCGACGCTGGCCAAGCCTCACAGGCCGACCTTTTCCATTAAACCTGCCAAGCGCCCAGGCAGGTCGTCCAGGTTGAGATGGCGTCGCGCAATTCCCGCGTTGTGCAACAGGGTGGCTTCATCGGGATGGGACAACCAGTGCGCCACTTCGGCAGGTTTGGCTGTGTTCAGCCACGAGAAACCGAGGGAGCGCAGCTCAGCACCGACCGGGTAGGGGCCGACGGCCACTGGGCGGTGGTGCAGCGCAGCCTCCACAGGGGGGTTGCCAAAACCCTCCCACACCGAGGGAAAGGCAACCAAATCCGCTGCCGCGTACACGTGTTCCATGCCCCGCTCAGCACTGACCAGGGAGCCGACCGGCCCCCAGTAGGCCGGGGCCTTTGTTCGCCGCAGAAGCGCCTCGACGGTGGGCCCGTAACCCTCTTCGGCCGGCCCGACCAACCAGTAAAAGGCCCCCAGGCTCTCCGCCAGGGCGATGGCGGCGGGGACGTCCTTGCGAGGGACGGCACGGGTGGGCTGGGCCACGAGGAGTTGGTCCTCGGGGACGCCGAGCGCCTTTCTAACCCCTTGGCGGTCGCCCGGCGGGGGGTGCGGGTTGAACGTGTTACGCACCGTGACGGCCCTGATGGCGCGCTCCTCGAGCTGGCGCCGGGACAGGTCATTGATAGTGACGTGGCACCACGCGGGGTCGTCCGGCGGGGGTGGCGCGTGGCTGAACCTTCGCCGCTGCCACGGCAGGTCGTGGTGCCTCAAGATGGCCGGGCGCCCGCGTAAAGTGCTGGCCACGGCGGCCGAGGCGGCTGGATTGAGGGGAAGCGAGCAAAGGTTCTCCACGACTACCAGATCTGCCGCCAAGAGGGCCGGCCGCCAGATGCTCGGGTCGGGAGCAGGAGCCGGTCTCCCGGTAACGGAGCGGCCGGCGGCCAGACCGGGGTCGAGGCAGTCCGCCACGCCCTCGCCGGCCACGGTAAAAACGGAACACCCCAACCGCTCGAAGGCGCTCTTCCATTTCGCTGCTTCCGCTGATACGCCATCGGCACCACCCAAACGGAAGGACACCACCACTACGCGTCTCATTTCTCTCCTTCGGGCTGGCCCTGCGCGCGTTGGCTGGGTATCGTGCCATGTCAGAGGGTATTTGGTTCCCTCGCCACCCCTCCCATTCTCACCAGAGAGCGGGTACCAGGTCGTGAACGATATGAGCATGCCAAGGGCTGAGGCAGATGCGCCATCTGCCGCGGGACTAACAGTGGCCAAGGGGCTCCCCGAGCTGAGCCCGGGTCTTGAAGTACGCTGGGCTGACATCGATGGAGGTCTCGGTGAGCTGCCCGGCCTCCTAGCCCGAGCGGCCAGCGGTGTTGAGTTCATCTACAAGACCCTCGACTTGGTGGCTGCTCGTTACAGCCTCCAGGACCTGGCCATCGTGGTTGAGGGGGAGGGGGAGCCTCAGATGTTCCGGTTGGCCCGGGCACCTTTGGAGCTGGAAACGGACAAGATCCCCCCTTACCTGCTCTCTGCCGCAGCCGGGCGGACCGGCCTCTACGCCGAGCCACCCGTGGTGGGACCCCTGGCCGCCGCCGCGGTCACCAGCCTTGTCGAACTGGCGCTTCGCCTGGACATGCTCGTCCACGACGCCAGCCACGACGCGCTGACCGGGCTGCTGAACCGGAGGAGCTACGAGCTGCAGCTGGACCAGGCGGTTGCCCGGGCGCGCCGCTACGGCTGGCCCTTTGCGCTGGTGCTCCTCGACTTGGACAATTTCAAGGTCGTGAACGACCGGTACGGCCACGCAGCCGGGGACGCCGCGCTCCGGGCTGTGGGCTCGGAGCTTCGCGCCGCACTGCGTAGCGGTGACGTGGCGGCTCGCCTGGGAGGCGACGAGTTTGCCCTGCTGGTGGTCGGGATAGAGAGCGTCGCAACTCTTTCCCCGCTGCTGGGACGGCTAAAAAGGGCCCTCGAGCGGGCCGTCCCCGAGACGACGGTGGGGTTCTCGGTCGGGGTGGCCTGCTTCCCTTCGGACACCTCTGACCCCGACGCCCTGATGGGCCTGGCCGACGAGCGCCTGTACGCGGCCAAGGCAACAGCGGGTTAGCCATGTCCAATTACGACGCTCTTGAACTGGAGCTGCGCCAGTTGCAGGGCGTGTCCTTCGTCGCCTTGGCGGAGCGCGATGGCACGACGTTCATCGAACTGCTGGCCCGGCACGGCACGGACCGCGCCAGATTGCGGGACGAAGCCGCCCACTGCGCCACCCGTCACCTGGAGGAGCCAGCTGAAATCCATGTCTTGGACCAGCCCCGTGACCGCCCCGTGGTCACTCGAGGCGGACGGGTTAAGCTGGTCCTGGCTCTGTCGGCCGATGGGGGGCCAACGGTCGAGGTGAACCTTTCGCGGGGGAGCCAACAATGTGTACGGCGGGCCATGGCTGGCAATACGGAGTCCGTCGCCCAGGCTGTCATCGAGGGCCTACGCGTCCTCGGCGCGCACGCGCCCTTCGAGGTGGTCGGCCTTCATGCCCTTCCCCCCGAGTGGGGCGCGGGCCTGGTCGCCGTGCTACGCGACACGGCGACGGGTGAGTTGCGCCGGGGGGTGGCTACCGGCCCGGCACCCTCGGAGGCGGCAGCCCGGGCGGTGCTCGCCGCGCTCAACCGTTCGTTGTAGCCCCTTTACCGGCGGTGGGCCGGCAACCGTCGCGATAGCGAGCGCCTACCCGACGCGCCAGACTGGCTGGGATGAGCAGCATGCCGGTCTTCATCGGAGCCGCCTTCGGCGGGGCCGGTTCACTGGTCGAACATTCGCCGCTCGGCTTTGTGGTTGCCTTCGGTGCGGGCGTGGTGTCGTTCCTCTCGCCCTGCGTGTTGCCCCTGGTGCCTTCGTACCTGTCGATGATGTCAGGGGTGGGCAACCCCACCTCGGCTCGCCGGGCCAGTGCTTCTGACCGGGCGCGAGTGGCGTGGTCGGCGGTGCTCTTCGTGGCCGGGTTCAGCCTGGTGTTCGCCGTCTTCGAAGCGGGGGCGAGCACACTGGCTCAGCCGCTACGGGCTCACGAGCACGTTCTCGACTACGTGGCGGGCGGGCTCATCATCGGCTTTGGCCTCCTGTTTACAGGCCTGTTCCAAGTGCCATGGCTCCAACGAGAGCACCGCTTGGCGGTAAAGCCGTCCAGGCTGGGGCCGTTTGCCGCCCCGCTGATGGGCATGGCCTTCGCCTTTGGCTGGACGCCTTGCATCGGGCCCGTCCTGGCCGCAGTCCTCGGGTTGGCATCGAGCGCCAGCACCCTGGGCCGGGGGGAGGCCATGCTCGTCGCCTACTCGTTGGGGCTAGGCGTCCCTTTCATCGTCTTGGGCCTGGCCTTTGGGCGTCTTTCCGGTGCCTTCTCGTTGGCGCGCCGCCACTCACACGGCATTGCCCTGGTCTCGGGGCTGCTTCTGGCCGGCCTGGGAGTGGCCATCGTCGCCGGCCAGATGGGCTTGGTTTCCTCCTGGTTCTCGAGCGCGCTGAAGTTCCTCGGCCTCGGCAGCCTGACTACCAGCTGAGGACCGACCTCCAGATCTGCCGACCCGGGGATCTGGCCAACCTCCAGATCTGCCACCTCGAGATTTTGGCCAATGCCGACCTGGCCACCTGCAGATCTGGGGCTCAGCTCAAGTAGCGTCTTGGTGAGTGCTAGCCGTTCGTTTTCGCCGTGCCGTAGCCTTTGCCGGACGCTACCCCCTGCTGGCCGGGGTAGACCTCGACATCCAAGCGGGAGAGATCGTGGCGTTGCGCGGGCCTAACGGGGCAGGCAAGACCAGCCTCCTCAGGGCCATCGGTGGCCTCCTGCCTCTGTCTTCTGGGGAGGCGACCGTGCTCGGCCTTGACCCAGTGGCTGACGCCCGCGCCTTGCGGCGCCGGATAGGGCTGCTGGGGCACCGCAACGGCTTGTACGACGATCTCTCGGCCCTCGAGAACGTCCGCTTCGCCGCCCGCGTCGCCGGTGCGCGCAAGGGTGCCGCCGAGGTCGCTTTGGAACGCTTGGGCCTGGGAGCCAGGCTCGGGGCCATGCCCGTGTCGCGACTGTCGGCCGGCCAGCGTAGAAGGGTGGCCCTGGCTGCGCTGTTGGCCAGAGAGCCCGAGCTTTGGCTCCTGGACGAGCCCCATGCCGGCCTGGACGCTACGCACCGCCGGCTGCTCGACGACCTTCTCCTCGCCGCTTCAGACCGGGGGGCCACGGTTGTGGTGGCGTCCCACGAGGCGACAACTGCGGCCGCGCTGGCCGGACGCACGGTGGAGGTGGCTGGTGGGACCGTCACCGGTGGCCTGATCGAAGCCGGGCCGCCCCCGGGCACCCCGCGCCCAACCGCCCTGGTGGAGGCCAGTGCCTATGTGGCATGACGCCTTGCTCGTGGCGGCCAAAGACCTGCGCATCGAGCGGCGGTCCCGGGTGTCGCTCAACCAGGTCGTCCCTTACGCCCTGATGGTCCTCCTGCTTTTCGGGTTCGCCTTCGACCAGGACCGCTCGCTCCTGGCCCAGGCGGCTCCCGGGTTGTTCTGGCTGGCAGTGGTGTTCGCCGGGCTGCCCGCGGTGCAAAGGAGCTTCGCCATCGAAGCGGCGGACGGCGCCTCCGACAACATGCGGATGTCTGGCCTGGATCCGGCCGGTATCTTCCTGGGCAAGGTCGCCGCCATCACCCTCCAGCTTTTTGTCATCGAGGCCATCTTGGTGGGCGGCGTGGTTGTCCTCTTCCATAGCCGCCTGGCAGGCGGGGCCCTGCTGGCAGCAACGACCGTGATCTCGACAGCGGGCGTGGCCGGTGCGGGTGTGGCCTACGGCGCCCTCTCGGTCGGGCTACGCGTCCGGGAAACCCTCCTCCCGCTGCTCCTGGCCCCGGTCCTGGCACCGGTCGTACTGGCGGCCACGCAGGCCTGGCGGTCCGCGCTCGGGTTGTCCACCACGAGCCCGGGCGGTGGCTGGAGGTGGTTCGGGCTCCTAGTCGCCTTCACCGGCGTGTACCTGGCTGGTGGAGTGCTCACATTCGGGACTTTGATAGAAGAGACGTGAGGTACAGCAAAGCCAGCGAGCCAGGGCCAGCTCTTGGCCATCAGCACCTGAGGCGCGCCCTCGGGTGGTCGGCCATCGTCACACTGGCGCTAACCGCCTGGTGGGGGCTGCTAATCAGCCCACCCGACGTGGTGCAGGGCCAGTTGGTCCGCATCTTGTACCTGCACCCGGCTGTCGCCACCATGTGCTACGCCGGTTTCGGGCTCTGCACCCTGGCCAGCTTGGCTTGGTTGTGGTCCCGCACCCGGAGCCGCCGTTGGGACCGTTTGGCGGTGGCCGGCGCCGAGGTGGGATCGGTCTTCTGCCTGGTGACCTTGGTGACCGGCTCGATCTGGGGTCGGGCGACTTGGGGTGTGTGGTGGACGTGGGACCCCCGGCTCACCCTGACGGCCATCCTGTTCGCCATGTCGCTCGGCTACCTGGCGCTACGCCGCTCCATCGACAACTCCCACGCCCGCTCGGTCGCCTCATCGGTGGTAGCCCTGCTCATGGCCCTCACCGTGGTGGTTGACCATTACGCCACCTCGTGGTGGAACAGCCTCCACCAGGGCACCACGCTCTGGAAGCCCGACCCGACCGTCCACGGTTGGCAATTGGCCACCATGCTGCTGTCTTTCCTCGCCTTTGGGCTGCTCACCGCCTGGGTCGTCCTGCACCGTTACCAGCTGGAGGTGCTGGAAGATCGCTACGAACAGGAGGGTACCCAAGTGGCGCTGGCGGCTCGCAGATCAGAGGCGGCGAGCCCCGGCCTGGCCGGGCCGGGCCAGCCCGGGCCCAGCGGGCCAGGCTCCGACTTAACCGGTGCGGCGACCAGAGACGAACCGAGCACGGCCAAGACGCCATCGGAGCTGGGGGCACGATGAGCTACGTGGCAGCCGCCTGGATCTCCTGCGCCGGGCTCTTGGGCGCCTACATATGGCGCACCTTGCGCCGAGAAAGGTCCCTTCGCCGGGCCTTGGCCTCTGATCGGCCAGCTGTGCCCTCTCAGTTGTCGCCGGGGCCGAGATCGTCTCAGCCCGCCGACGCGAGGCTGGCGCGTTGACCACCGCCGACCTGAGAGATCCTCCAGGCCCGCCCGCCCTGAACGGTCAGGCCCACCAGGCGGCGCTTGGGGCTCCCCTCGACCTGAGAGCCTCTGCTCGGCCCGGTCGCCGGCGTGTCCTGGCATCCCGCCGCCAGCGTCTCATGGCCGGCGCGGTGCTTCTCGCCGCCCTCGGCTACCTGCTGGCCCAAGGCCTTACCGACGCCATGAACTACTACCTGACGGTTAAGCAGGCCGTGGCGCAGCGGCCGGTCCTTGGTAACAAGGACTTCCGGATCCAGGGCACGGTGGTGCGCGGCATCAGGCAGCAAGGCCGCGATCTTTACTTCTCGATCACCGGCGGCGGCCTCTCCGTGGCGGTGGTAAGTACGGGCTCGCCTTCGCAGCTGTTCCGGGCCGGCATGCCTGTGGTGCTGGCTGGCCACTGGTCGGGCACGGTTTTCGAGAGCGACCAGATCATGGTCCAGCATGGCTCCTCCTACGTGGAGGCCCCGGCACGCAAGGCGGCCGGTGCCCGCAAGGCGGCTGTGGCGCCTAAGGAGGATGCCGGACAGACCGCTGCCGTAGGGCCGGAAGGCCGGTCCGCCTCGTGAACATCGCGTTGGGCGAGAGCGGTCTCCTGCTCGGCCTGCTCGGCGCCTGGGCGGGAGCCGCCGTGCTGGCGCTCGGGATTGTGCGCAAACGGCCAACCATGCTGCGGGCCGGCCACAGCTACGTGTGGCTCGTCCTGGCTGGCGCTGTCGTGGCCACCTTTGCCATGCAGCGAGCGCTCATCACCCACGATTTCACCCTCAGGTACGTGGATGGCAACGACTCCACCTTCACGCCCCTGCTCTATCGAGTGACGGCCATGTGGTCCGACCTGGCCGGCTCCATACTGCTGTGGTCACTGGTACTGGCTGGGTACCTGGTTGCCATGCACCTGCGCTACCGCCGGCGCTCAAGTGAGCCCGTGGTCGCTTGGGCCAAGGTCACCGGGTACGTGATCGCCGGCTTTTTCTTCGCGCTGATGCTCAGCGTCTCCAACCCGTTCGCTCGGGTCAACGGCGCCGTGCCCACCCAGGGGCCGGGGCCTGACCCGCTCTTGCAGGACCGGGTGCTCGTCGCCTTCCACCCCCCGATGCTCTACCTGGGCCTGGTCGGCTTCACGGTGCCCTTCTGTTTCGCCATCGCCACTCTGGCAACCGGCCGGGTCGGTGACGCGTGGCTGCTGGAGACCCGGCGGTGGGCCATCTTTGCCTGGGCTTGCCTGAGCGCCGGGCTCGTACTCGGTATGTGGTGGAGCTACCAGGTGCTCGGCTGGGGCGGCTACTGGTCTTGGGACCCGGTCGAGAACTCCGCCTTGCTCCCCTGGCTCACAGCCACCGCCTTCATCCACTCGGCCATGGTCCAACAACGCCGGGCCATGTTGCGCGTCTGGAACAGCTCGCTTCTCCTGGCCACCTTCAGCCTGACCATCCTCGGGACCTTCTTCACCCGTTCCGGCGTCTTGGTGTCGGTGCACTCCTTCACCGTCGGCGGAGGGGTCGGCCCGGCCCTTCTCGGGTTCTTCGGGGTTACCGTGGCCGTTGGAGTCGTACTGCTGGCCTGGCGCGGCGACCGGTTGCACACGCCAGGGTCCATCACCTCAGCACTGTCCCGGGAAGGCGCTCTCCTGGCCAACAACCTCCTATTCGGCGCCTTTGCCTTCGTCGTCTTACTGGGGACCGTCTTCCCCTTACTGGTCGAAGCGGTCAACGGGTCGTCGCTGACGGTGGGAGGCCCCTTCTTCGACACGATGACCATGCCAATCGTGCTGTGCCTGCTTTTCCTCATGGCGGTGGCGCCGTTGCTGCCTTGGCAGAGATCTTCAGGAGAGCTCTTGCGCCAACGCCTCCTGTGGCCCGCGGCAGCCGCGGTCGCCGCTCTGAGCGCTTGCGTGATCTCTGGCCTGCGGGGGTTGTGGCCGTTGGTCGTCTTCGCCCTCGGGGCGTTCGCCGGTACCTCGGCCCTGCGACGCCTGTATGCCCACCTGCGCGCCGGCGGCGGGCGCGCTCTGGCCGGCCGCTCCGGCGGGGGGATGGTGGTCCACCTCGGGGTGGTGGTCTTGGCCGTGGCCTTTGCTGCCAGCCATGCCTACGAGCACCAAACCCAGCTGACCCTGTCGCCGGGCAAGCCAGCCAGCTTTCAGGGCCACGTGCTCGTGCTTCGAGGGGTGCGGTCCGTTACTTCGCCCGGAAGATCGTCCTTGGTGGCCACCATTGACGTTGACGGCTCCGCCTACCACCCAGCGGTCGAGCAGTTTGCGCTCTCCAATCAGGCCGTCGGGAGCCCCGCCATCCGTTCTGGCCCGGCGGAGGACATCTACCTCAGCCTGGCCAGTGTCCCTGGCACCGGCAAGACGCCGGTCGCCCTGAACGTCATCATCGAGCCGCTCGTCATGTGGCTATGGGTGGGTGGTCTCCTGATGGTTGCTGGAGGGCTGCTCGCCCTTTGGCCCCGACCGTCGCCAAAGAAACTCGCCCGCAGCGAAGCTGCGGGCGCTGCTGGTCCTGGCGAGCGCGCCGGTGCTCTTGGTGACCGTGACGGTGCCCCGGTCAGGCAGCCGGTTGGTGCCACCGTCGGGCCCAATCTGGACGATGCATCGTGACGAGGACGGGCATGAGGCAAACGGCGATGGAGGAGAGCGACCTGGTGGAGCGGGCCAATCCCGGGAGCGGTACTGCTGACGCTACCGAGGAGGGCGCGCCGGCCCCCGTACCTGCTGCACCCGCACCTGCGGCCCCCCGCCGTCGGCGTCGCAGCATCCTTTGGGCCACACTGGGCGTGGCCGTCGTGGCCGCGTCCTTGATCGCAGTGATCGCCTCTTCCCGGCCTGCCCAGGACATCACCGCCCGCAGCCTCCTGCTCGGCAAGCAAGCCCCACCCATCTCGGGAGCCGGGCTGGCGGGAGGGCATTACTCGCTGGCCGAGCTCCGGGGCGAG
>JAKAWM010000067.1 GCA_021827285.1 Actinomycetes bacterium
CCGAAGCCCCGACGCCGCTGACGCCGCTGCCACCTGACATTTAGGCGGCCTCCGCCGCCACCCCCGCCGGGCCCGCGGCAATATCCCACTTCGCCGCTCTGACCTGGCAGGCTGAGGCAGTGGGCATCCCACACATCCTTGTCACAAACGATTTCCCGCCCAAGGTGGGGGGTATCCAGTCGTACTTGTGGGAACTATGGCGGCGACTGCCCCCCAGCGACGTCACTGTTTTCACGGCTTCGCACCTGGAAGCTCGTTGGTGGGACAGCCGGCAGGATTTCCGTATCGTCCGGGCGCGCCAGCCCGTCCTCCTCCCCGAGCCCCACCTGGCCAAGCGGGTGCGCCAACTTGCCGGCCAGGTTGGTGCCAAGGCCGTCGTGATCGACCCGGCCCTGCCCCTGGGCCTGGTTGGCCCTGGGCTGGGGCTGCCCTACGCGGTCGTGCTCCACGGAGCCGAGGTATCCGTACCGGCTCGCCTGCCGGCCAGCCGGCAGCTGATGGCCCGGGTTCTACGTAACGCCTCCCTCGTAATATCCGCTGGCGGCTATCCCGAAGCCGAGGCGCGCCGGGCGCTGGGCCCGGGCGAAAAGTTCCCCCCCTCCGTGCAGGTGCCGCCCGGCGTGGACACCCGACGCTTCCAGCCCCTTTCAACGCTCGAGCGCGCCTCCGCCCGGGCGCGTTTTGGGCTCCAGGCGGAGCGGCCGCTGGTGCTGAGCGTGAGCCGGCTGGTGCCCCGCAAGGGTATGGACACTTTGATAGAGGCGGCGTCTTCCATCTCCGGCCGCTTCCCTGGGCTCCAAGTAGCGATCGCCGGTGCGGGCAGGGACCGCCGGCGGCTGGAAAAGATGGCCGCCCGTTCCCCGACGAGGGTTAGCTTCCTCGGCCGCGTCCCCGACGCCGACCTGCCCCAGCTCTATGCCTGTGCCGACGTGTTCGCTCTCTGTTGCCGGTCGCGCTGGGGCGGCCTGGAACAAGAGGGCTTCGGCATCGTCCTGGTCGAGGCGGCAGCGGCCGGCATCCCCTGCGTCACCATCGGTACGGGAGGGGCGGCTGAGGCGGTGGTCGACGGCGTGACAGGGTTGGTGGTGGACGGCTCCCAGAGATGGGCACGGCGAGGTCACGCCAAAGAGGTTGCCGGGGTAGCTCGGGCCCTGGCCGCCGTCTTGGAAGACCCTGCGGCTAGCCACAAGATGGGTGAGGCGGGCCGGCGCCGGGCGCAGGAACAGCTGTCCTATGGCGTGCTGGCCCGCAGGCTTGAGTCCGCCCTCGGCTCTCTGACCAACGGGGGCTGAGGCCGAGGGTGGTGGTGGATTAGGTTTCTCATAGGAGGTGTGCGAGTGGAAGAGCAGGTCACCGAGAAGATGGTCATCCGAGCCAGCCCCGCCTATTGCTACGAGGTGCTCACCGACTTCGAGCGTTACCCCGAGTGGGCGGCGGACATTAAGGCGGTGTCGGTTGACGAGCGCGATGAGCAGGGGCGGCCCTTCGTCGTGACTTTCCGAGCGGCCGCGTTCGGGAGGAGCACGTCCTACACCCTGCGCTACGACTACAGCGGTGCCCCCAGCCGGCTTTCGTGGGCCCAGGTCGGGGGCGATGTGACCCGCAAGCTGGACGGGAGCTACCAGCTGGATCCAAGCGGCGACGGCTCGGCCGAGGTGACTTACCAGCTCATAGTCGACTTGAAGGTCCCTTTGCCCGTCTTTGTGAAGCGGCGGGCGGAGGGGCGCATCACCCACACGGCGCTACGGGAGCTAAAGGCACGAGCCGAGAGCTGACCAGCCTCAACACCCCCGACGACCGGCGCCTGGACGGCTACCGGGGGCTTCGGGACCCGGTTTTGCGGCGGCGCGCCGAGCCCTCTCAGGGCGTTTTCGTCGTCGAAGGAAAGCTGGCGCTGCAGGCCGTGCTCGCCTCTGCCTACCCTTTGCTGTCCGTGCTGGTCCTGGAGCGCCGGCAGGAAGTCCTGGCCGAGTTGCCAGTACCGGCCGGGGTGCCGGTCTACGTGGTGGGAGATGACATCATGCGCCAGGTGGCAGGCTTCGACGTTCACCGGGGGGTGCTCGCCCTGGCTCGCCGGCTCCCCCCCTGTGACCCGGCCGAGCTGGTCAGCCGGGACGGCCCCTTGGTCGTGGTCGAGGCGGTCAACGACCAGGAGAACCTAGGTGCCATCTTCCGCAACGCGGCCGCCTTCGGCGCGGGCGCCGTGCTGCTGGACCCTACTTGTGCCGACCCCCTCTACCGACGCAGCGTTCGGGTGTCGCTCGGGCACGTGCTGGGGGTCCCGTTCGCTCGCCTTTCGCCCTGGCCTACGGCACTCGACCTGGTGGAAAGGGGTGGCCGGGTACTGCTGGCCCTCACCCCCGATGCCGACGCCGAACCGGTGCAGTCGGCTGCGGCCGAGCTCCATGGCGTTCAGGTCGCGCTGGCGGTGGGGAACGAGGGGGCGGGCCTAAGCCCCGCCGTACTGGCACGCGCCCGCCGGGTGCGCATACCCATGGCTCGGGGGGTCGACTCGATCAACGTGGCCGCGGCAACGGCGGTGGCACTCCACCGGTTCGCTCAGCTGGGGGGCGCCGGGTGAACATGGACCGCACCCGGCCGGAGTCCATTGGGGTCGATATCGGGGGGTCCAAGGTGCTCGCGGTGCGCCTCACCCCAGACGGTGCCATCGCCGCCACCTGCAAGCTGGCCACGCCACCTGAGGCCGCGGCCCTGGTCGAGAGGGTCTTGGACGCGGCGGCCCAAGTGATGGAACGGTCACCGGCTGGCTACCTGCCGCTCGGGGTGGGATGCCCGGGGATGGTCGATCGGGACGGGCGGGCACAGTTTTCCCCCAACCTTCATGGCGTTGACGGCTTTGACCTGCACTCCGAACTGGCCGCCGGACGGCCCCGGGGGAGCGTGACCCTGGTGCTGAACGACGCCACTGCTGCCTGCTGGGCCGAGCAGGAGCTTGGCGCGGCGCGCGGGGCTGACGACGTGGTCATGGTGGCCATGGGCACGGGCATCGGGGGCGGCATGGTCCTAGGCGGGCGGTTGGTGGAAGGAGCACACGGGTTTGCCGGTGAAGTCGGCCACATGGTCGTCGCGCCCCACGGGCCACCCTGTCCCTGCGGGAAGAGGGGCTGCTGGGAACGCTTCGCCTCGGGGAGCGGGCTGGCCCGTCTGGCCCAGGAGGCGGCCCTGGCCGGTAGGGCGCCCCGGGTGAGCGTGCTGGCGGGCGGTGACCCCGAGGCTGTCCGCAGCGAGCACCTGGTGAAGGCGGCCGAGGAGGGTGATGCCGGGGCGCTGGCTGTGATCGATGAGTTCGCTTGGTGGCTGGCTTTGGGCCTGGCCAACCTGGCCAATGCCCTCGACCCGTCGGTGATCGTCCTGGGAGGTGGCCTGGCTGAAGCGGGCGAGCTCTTTATCGGGCCGGTGAGAAGCGCTTTCGGCGGGCTGGTCGAAGCACCAGCGGCGAGGCGGGTGGAGATCGTGCTGGCCCGCTTCGGCGAGCGTTCCGGGGCGGTGGGGGCAGCCCTCCTGGCTGGGGAAAAGGGAACGGGGCCTGACCAGCCCGGCTAACCTCTTTAACAGCAAGGAGGAAAGCTGTGGAGTTCCGCCGTATCACCGGGCTGCCACCGTACGTGTTCGCAGCCATCAACAAGCTTCGTGACGAAGCTCGACATGCCGGCGAGGATGTGATCGACCTCGGCTTTGGCAACCCCGACATACCGAGCCCGCTGGTAGCGGTGGACAAGCTGGCTGAGGCGGCCCGCAACCCTCGCAACCACCGCTACTCGTCCTCGCGGGGCATTCCCAACCTGCGCCTGGCCGTGACCAACCTCTACCGCCGACGCTTCGGTGTCGAGCTCGACCCTGAGACCGAGGCCGTTTTCACCATCGGTGCCAAAGAAGGGCTGTCCCACTTGATGTGGGTGCTTTTGGGCCCGGGCGACACCGCGCTCGTGCCGTCTCCCTCCTACCCCATCCACATTTATGCCCCCCTCTTTGCCGGGGCGGAGGTGCGCCAGGTGCGGCTCGGCCCCGACGTCGATTTCTTCGCCAACCTGGTCGAAAGCTGGGAGGAAGCCTGGCCGAGGCCGAAGGTTATCGTCTTTTCGTTCCCCCACAACCCTACGACCGAATGCGTCGACCTGGCCTGGATGCAAAAGATTGTTCAATTTGCCCGTGAGCACGATGTAGTGCTGGTGCACGATTTTGCCTATTCCGACACGTCCTTTGACGGGTACGACCCGCCCTCTGTCCTTCAGGTCCCAGGTGCCAAGGACGTAGCTGTCGAGCTTTACACCCTGACCAAGAGCTTCTCGATGGCCGGTTGGAGGGTGGCGTTCGCGGTTGGTAACCCCGAGGTCATCGCGGCTTTGACCAAGCTCAAGAGCTACCTCGACTACGGGACGTTCCAGCCCATACAAATAGCGTCCATCGTGGCCATGAACGAGGCACCCGATTACCCCAAAGAGGTAAATGCCATCTACAAGTCCAGGCGGGATGTCCTGGTGGACGGCCTGCACCGGATCGGCTGGCCGGTCAAGAAGCCGCTCGGCACCATGTTTGTTTGGGCGCCCGTGCCCGAGCCCTACAGCGAGATGGGCTCTCTTGAGTTTTCCAAGTACCTGGTCAACGAGGCCCACGTCGCGACCTCACCGGGCATGGGTTTCGGCAATGGCGGCGAGGGTTATGTGCGCTTCGCCTTGGTCGAGAACGAGCAGCGTATCGCCCAGGCGGTGCGCAACTTGCGCCGGGCGCTCACCAAGCTCGGGTGAGCTTTTTAATGATCAGGCGCGCTTGTGGTAACGCGGCGTTCATGTTGCCCTCGTAGGGTCGGCGTATGGCAACTTTCGTGGTGCGTGTTTGGCTGCCCGACCGGCCCGGTGCGCTAGGCGCCGTGGCCAGCCGGATTGGCGCCGTCAGAGGCGACTTGACCGGTGTGGACATCCTGGAGCGAGGGGCGGGCCGGGCCATCGACGAGCTGGTCGTACAATTGCCCGATGCCGCCCTGTGCGACCTCATGGTTAGCGAGGTGAGCCAGGTGGACGGGGTGGACGTCGAGGACGTCAGGGCGGTCTCGGTTGCGCCTGTCGATCCCCGCCTCGATGCTCTCGAGACTGCCGCCCACCTGGTAGAGAGGGAGGACCCAAACGCCCTCCTGAGCGCTCTCGGCAGCCGCGCCGCCAGGGACTTCGAGGCCGACTGGGCTGCCGTCGTCGACCCGAACGCTCCCCAGCCCCTGGTTACGGTGGGCGGGGCACCCCCGGCGGCTTGGGTTTTCGCTTTTGTCAAGGGAGCGCACGCATCGTTGAACAATGGCCACGACGGCGAACTGGCTGCCAGCCCCGCCGACGTCGCCTGGGCCGACATGGCTGCGGCTGCACTGGTCATCTTGCTGGGCCGGGACGGCCGGCCGTTCCGCACCCGGGAGCGGAGGCAGCTCTCCGCGCTGGCCCGTATAGCGGATAGCCGGTGGGCCGAGCTGGTGATGCCGAGAAGCGAGCGCGTGCCCTTGCTTACCCGGACCGGCTGATGAGGTCGGTCCCGCCGGGACTGGCCTCAGCCTATTGGAGGGGGCCGCTTCGCCCACCCAGTGGGCGGAGGGCCGTGGGGTCTCGATGGGTGGGCTAGGCGCCGGGCTCAGCGGGGGTGATCTCGACCTGTGCCGCCGCCTTACGCCCCAGCATCCATAGGACCGCTTCGCTGGCCGGGCCGCGTACCACCTCGGCTGGTTCGCTCGGTGAGCGGATGGCTGAGCGGCGGCGTCCCAAAGCCCCGGCAGCTCCGGCCAGGCGGCGGTTCACCAGCATTATGGGGGGCTGGCCAGGGACCTCGATCCTGGCCACGGACGGGGTGTGGCCGAAGCTGCTGAGCAGCTGGGGCCACACCCGCATGGTATTGAGCCGGCGCCAGAGTTCGGTCTCGACCTGTGCGCTCAGGTCTCGTGGCTTCCAGCCGACCTGGGCCCGACGCACATCCTCGTGGTGCACGAAGAACTCGATGGTGTTGATGGCGCCGTCCAGCGGTCTGAGAACGGCCGGAGGCCCCGTTCGGACCCTGTCCACCAGCTCGTCCCAGGTCAAGGTGTCCCGGTACGCGTCCCGAACCCGATCCGTCCAGGTCTGGAGCGGCCGGCAGGGGAGGACCGCCCCGGGCATGGAATCAGGGCGGTGTTCTCGGGCCACCAGGTGGGCGGCCAGGTCGGCGCTGCGCCAGCCCTCGCACAGCGTGGGAGCGTCCGGGCCCAGCTTGGTAAGTAGGTCGCAAAGGGCTCTTCGTTCGCTTTGGGCCAGCGAGAGCTCGCCGGCCGGATATCTGGCCCACCGGCCTCGAGATGGCATGACTGGATAGTAGGACCGCAACGTCGCCTGGCCCGTGGCGGCCGGGCTATCCAGAGGAGATCCACAGGCTTTACCCCTGGCGGCTCACAGGGCGGCCTTCCTAGCGTGGCCAACGTGGGCTGAACAGAAATGGCTGCAGAAGCCTTGACAAGCTGTAATTACTGTGCTGTAGTATACTGCATCTTGTGTTGTGAGGAGTTGCTGACCACAAGACCTTGTGGCTAAGCGTCCCAGGTCAGCCAGCACGACCTTAACCAGCTCGCCGCCCGTAGGGCGGTGCTGTCCAAATCAGGCTTAGCGAGAGAGGGGACTCCCAAGATGGCTTTAGCCCCGGAGCGGACGGGCATCGGCGTCCACCGTTACTTCACCACCCCCGGCATCGACCCTTACGAGACGGTCACCTGGGAGCGGCGGGATGCCCGCATCACCAACTGGGTGACCGGTGCCGTCGCCTTTGAGCAGTTGGGCGTCGAAGTGCCCAGCGGCTGGAGCGTCAACGCCACCAACATCCTGGCGCAAAAGTACTTCCGGGGTACCCTGGGCACCCCGGAGAGGGAGTGGTCACTAAAGCAGGTGGCCGATCGGGTGGTGGGGACCATCGCTGGCTGGGGGCGCAGGGACGGGTACTTCACCAGCGAGGAGGAGGCGGAAGCCTTCGAGGCCGAGCTGAAGTGGCTCATTGTCCATCAGCGGGCCGCCTTCAACTCGCCGGTGTGGTTCAACATCGGCGTGGCCGATGTGCCGCAGCAGGCTTCGGCTTGCCAGCCCTACGGGGCAATGGTGGTCACGCCGGAGGGGTGGGCCCCGATTGGCAAGCTCGTTGAAGATGTTGCTGTAGGGGCCAAGGTCTACGACTCAGAGGGCGTTACAAAGATTGTGGCCGTCAAGGCGAACGGCCGTAAGCCTGTGCTGCGTGCCCGTACCAAAGCCGGCCACTCACTGGAGGTGACCCCCGATCACCTGGTGTGGCGCCATGGTGGGGCAGGCGGCAGCCGCTTTGTCCCGGCAGGGGATCTGCGACCAGGGGACCGGGTGACCTGGCATCGAAGGCAAAGCTGGGGCCAAGGCGAGATCGTGGCGCGCGAAGTAGCAGAAGCCGCTCTTGCGGCCCGGCTCCAGCTCGGCGGCCCTGCCGGCGAGTGCCCGGAGGGTACCAACCAAGGCGCCTGCCCTAGCGACTTCATCGAACGCTGGGGCCTCTTGGCTCTTGGCCAGGACATGGCCGTTCCGGGCCGGCTGTTCGAGGCACCGTTGCCGGTTGTGAGCGCGTACCTTCGCAGCTTGTTCCAAGTTCAGGGGTACCTGAGGCGGCGAGAAGACGGTGCCCTAATAGAGCTGGGCAGGGTTGCCGAGGGGATCGCCCGAGGGGTGCAACGTCTCCTGGCACGTTTTGGGATCTTCAGCCGCGTGAGGTTCAGGTACGATCCGCGGTCCAAGGGGCAGGGCTCATGGTCCTTGACCATTAGCACAACTGGTGATAGGCGCCGTTTCGCGGACGAAATAGGGTTCACCGACCCGGTAAAGATCGCTGAGCTGGAGCAGAGCTTTGCCGCCCCTGGTCAGGTCGACCGCAGCTCGAAAATCCTGGAGATCGAGACGATTGAAAACCTCGGTGAAATGGACGTTTATGACATCCAGACGGAGAGCGGCGAGTACCTGAGCGAGGGCCTAAGAGTCCATAATTGCTTTATCCTTTCTGTTCAAGACTCGATGGACTCCATCTTGAACTGGTATGTGGAGGAAGGCAAGATATTCAAGGGAGGCTCGGGAGCGGGCATCAACCTCTCCCGCATCCGCTCGTCCAAGGAGGGCCTCCGGGGTGGTGGGACGGCGTCGGGCCCCGTGAGCTTTATGCGCGGTGCTGACGCGTCCGCCGGCACCATAAAGTCGGGAGGCAAGACCCGCAGGGCAGCAAAAATGGTGATCCTCAACGTGGGCCACCCTGACGTCGAGGACTTTATCTGGTGCAAGGCTCTGGAGGAGCGAAAGGCGCGCGCCCTTCTGGATGCCGGCTTCGACATGGATCTTGACGGCAAGGACAGCCACTCCGTCCAGTACCAAAACGCCAACAACTCCGTGCGTGTGACCGATGAGTTCATGGAGGCGGTCATCGACGACAAGGACTGGGAGCTGCGCGCGGTTTCGACGGGTGAGCTATTGAAGACCATCAAGGCCCGTGACCTTTTCCACCAAATAGCGCAGGCCGCATGGGAGTGTGCCGACCCTGGTATGCAATTCGACACCACGATAAATAGGTGGCACACGGCTTCCAATACAGGTCGGATAAACGCAAGTAACCCCTGCTCGGAGTACATGCACCTGGATAATTCAGCTTGCAACTTGGCCAGCTTAAACTTGCTGACCTTTCTTAGTCCTGGCGGGACCTTTGATGTCGAGGGCTTCAAGGCTGCGGTGGAGGTCGTATTCACGGGCCAGGAGATCCTGGTGGGCAACGCTGATTACCCGACCGATCCCATCGGCCAGACATCACGGCGTTTCCGCCAGCTGGGGCTCGGGTATGCCAACTTGGGGGCGCTGTTGATGGCGCAGGGCCTTCCTTACGACTCGGACGCGGGTCGGGCGTGGGCTGCCGCCATCACGGCCTTGATGACGGGCCACGCCTATGTGACATCGGCTCGTACCGCGGCACGGATGGGCCCGTTTGCTGGTTACCACGAAAACCGCGAGCCCATGCTCAACGTGCTGCGGATGCACCGGGCCGAGGCGGCCAAGATCGATGAGGAGCTGGTGCCGCCAGAATTGCTCTCGGCGGCCCAGGAGGCCTGGGACAACGCAGTCGAGGCAGCCGAATCATATGGCGTCCGCAATTCGCAGGCCTCGGTCCTGGCTCCAACCGGTTGCCTGGTAGGTGGGTCGCTCGTCCCGACCGAGCGCGGGCTCGTGCGCCTGGCCAGCCTGGGGGACCCAGATGGCCAGCAGTGGCAGGATCTCGGGATCAAGGTCGGGACT
>JAKAWM010000068.1 GCA_021827285.1 Actinomycetes bacterium
GACCGCCGAGACGCCGTGGGACTTGGCATAGTGCTGGCAGTCGAGCGAGGCGATGTTGGGGATGCTGCCCATAGCCAGTGTCTGGCAGTTCGAGAGCAAGAGCCAATAGCCGCCGGGCCCGTCAGGCACTATCGCCCTCACGGGCGCCTTGCAGCCCCCGGCGCTCGCGCACGAACCCTCGTAGCGGGCGTCCCCGAACGAGAAGACGCCCCCGTTTGCAGAGACCATGAAATAGCCTTTGCCGTCTGCGCTCGGTGCCGCGTCCACTATGGGCGAAGTCAGGTGCTTTTTTGATCTGGAACCCCACAGCCCGATGCCGAGCGACGGGAGGGAGCCCTCATAGGGCGCGCCTCCGAAACCGAACACCCCGCCGTCTTGGGCTATGAGCCAGTACCCCCGGTACCGTGGGGCCGGGACGATCGCGACTACAGGGTGGGCCAAGTGCAGGTGGAGCGTACCGGCGGAGCCGTAGTTGTGAGCGTCACCGAGCGAGAACACGCCCCCGGTAGCCCCCGCGAGCCAGTAGCCGTCCCCCCCCGGGGTTCGGTCGGCTGAGTTGCCCCCGGCCGGCGGGTTGGCTGCGCTGGATATGACCACTGAGGAAGTGAGCACCGGCCCCTCCGGGCTCCCGAAGTAGTCGGTGAAGGTGTCCGAGCCCACGTCATAGGGCCCGGGGTAAGCCTCGATCAGTTGGTTGCCTTCGTGCACCAGGTACACGGGCTGAGCGGTCGCACCCTGTGTGTTCGGGCCGGTCGCGGAGAGGGCGGAAAAGCTCACGGAACCGAAGGCGGCCAGCGGCTCCACGGCGCCAGTCGAGCCCGCACTGGGGGCCTCGACTACCCATTCGGCGCTGCCACCTGGGGCGTTGTAGCGCACCTGCTCGGTCCAAGAAGAACCGCTGGTCGAGTCCGTAATCGAGATGGTCCACTTCCCAGTGGCGGTTTCTTCGATGTTGGCAGAAACGCGGTCGCCGGGCTTAACTGGCCCCAAGTCGACAGCCGTGCCGGGCAGCAGTTCGTACCAGGCGTAGTAGAGCGGCCCCGAGACGGTCCAGTCCTGCTCCGTGCCTGCCTGGATGAGGTCCGCAGTGGTGGCACCGTCGATGCCGACCCAGGTGCTCGAAGAACCCGTGATGCCTTGCTCGAGCACCGGCACGGTCCAGCTGGCCGACACCTGGGTGAACACCGACCCTGCGCCGGTGTCCTCATAGCCCGACCAGTTGCTCGACTCCTCGCTAGCTGGTACCTGCCCTGGGCCGAGCGCCACCGTACCAGCGGTGGTGCCGTCGCGGACACCCCCGGGCGAGACGACGGGAGCCGGGGCGTGGCCGGGCGTGCTGGACGCGGGGAAGGTCCAGGCGGCGCAGAGCAACGCGGCCGCACCGGTCAGCAGTGCGGGGGTGCGCTGCCCTCGGGCAGGGCGCTTGGCGGGTGCCAGACAACGCATGACCAGGTCTTTGTCCTTTATCGGCTCGGTGTGGCCCGAACATTAGCGATTTGAGCCGGTGTTTTGCGGTCTGTATCATGACGGCCACCCGACCAGGAGAGAGAAGGTCGTGCCACGCAGGCCAGGGCCAGGCCCCCGCCGGCCCACCATCGCAGACATAGCCGAGCGGGCTGGGGTGTCGAAAGGGTCGGTCTCCTATGCCCTCAACGGCAACCCGGGCCTCTCGGAACCCACCCGCCGGCGCATCCTGGCGATCGCGGAAGAAGCCGGTTGGAGGCCCAACCGGGCGGCTCGCGCGCTGTCGGCGTCAAGAGCAGGTGCGTGCGGACTGGCGCTCGCCAGGCCAGCGCACCTGCTCGCCTACGACCCGTTCTTCCCCAAGCTGATCTCGGGCATCGAAGCCGAGCTGTCCGCCCGTCAGGTAGCGCTCATGCTGCAGATGGTGGACGACGTCGAGGCCGAGATGCGCGCCCTGCGCCGGTGGTGGGCAGAACGGCGTGTAGACGGCGTGCTCCTGGTCGACCTCCGGGTCGTTGACCCGAGGGTGCCGGTCGTGGAGCAGCTCGGCTTGCCCGCGGTGATCGTGGGCGGCCCCGGGCCGACCGGGAAGCTGCCTTACTTCCCAGGTCACGACACCCAGAGGATCCGTCAAATAGTCGAGCACCTGGTGCGCCTCGGCCACCGCCGCATCGACCGGGTGGCAGGCCCCGCCGCCTTTGCCCACACCCAGACCCGCACTCGCGCCTTCCGGGAGGCTCTGGCTAGGGCGGGTGCCATGGGGACGGCCCTCTCCACGGACTACACGACCCAAGCTGCTGCTGCCGCGACGAAGAAGCTGGTCGAGCGTGGCCCTGTCCCGACCGCCGTCGTCTACGACAACGACATCATGGCCGTAGCCGGCCTGGGCGTGCTCCAAGAGGCCGGCCTGGCCGTCCCCGAGGACGTCTCGGTCGTGTCCTTGGAGGACTCGATCCTTTGCGAGGTCGTGCGCCCCTCGCTCACCGCCTCCTCGTGGGACGTCGAGGCGTTCGGGGCAACTGCGGCACACGCCCTGGTGAAGCTCATAGACGAGGCGTCCGGGCGTCCCAGGGTAAACGACTTCACGCCGGGCGTGGCCGGGCCGGCGGAACCGACCCTAGTCGTGCGGGCGAGCACCGGGCCGCCGCCGGGCTGAGCCCGCCCGGCGGCAGTCGGCCCCGGTGGCCGAAAGTTGTCATGGGATGGTCGGAGCGTCCCTCATCCGTACCCGGCGCCCACCCGGCCGCTGCCCACCCGGCCGCTGCCCACCGACCCAGTGCCGTGTACGTTCCCGTAGCGACTAGGTGGGGAAGGCCAGCGCTAGGGAGGGCTGTCGGCCCTAGCCGGCTTAGGGGCATTGGGGCCCCAATGACAGGGCCCATGGGCCCGTTTTTCGGAGGCTCAGCTAAGTATGACTTGCGCGTGGCTTACCGTGTGCTTATGTTTAGAGGTGTTCGGCCTTAACCGGTTCAGAACAGAGGTGCCGGGGGATGTCATGAGCTGGAGCGACCTTGGAAGGGGCAGGAAGACTGCCGACCGCATGCCGCACCTAGGTCCGTGCCGTCCCCGGTCCCCCGAGTGGTGCTCTCCGGTGCCGGCTGCAAGCCTTCCGACCAGAGCCAAGACCCACCAAAAAAGACAAGGAGATGCTGATATATGATCAACAAGACCAGGGCGGCCATACGTTTGGGGACCGCCCTTACTGCGGCGGCCCTCGTGGCACCCATGATGAGCTTCGTCGCCAGCGGCAGTGCCGGAGCAACGGCTCTTCACGGGCCGACGAACTTCCCGCGCAACGAGACGCTGTACACGAGTGGCACGGCTTACTCGCCGCCTACCAACTTCAACCCCTTGGACGGTGGCAGCCGCTACACGGGCACCGTTGGCCTGCTCTATGAGCCGCTCTTCCTCTACAACCCGATCAGCAACAAGTACATCCCCTGGCTCGCTACTAGCGGTAATTGGAGTGGGAGTACCTATACGCTCCACGTGCGCAACGGCGTTAAGTGGTCCAATGGGACGCCTCTCACTGGCGCGGATGTCGCGTTCACGATCGGGCTAGCCAAGACCAACCCGGCCGTCGGGTACAGCAGCTTGGGGCCCTTCATAAATAGCATCAGCGCGAGTGGCAACACTGTCACCGTCAACTTTAAGAGCCCGCCGCCCTACACAGACTGGCAGGACTTCCTCTGGCAGAACGCCGTCTTGCCCAAGGCGGTCTTCTCGAAGCTCTCGGCGAGCGAGCAGGTGACGAGCGCCAACTACACCCGGGGCAAGTCACCCATGGCCACTGGGCCGATGCTCCTCGTCAGCACCAGCCAGACGCAGGCCTGTTACGAGGACAACCCCAACTGGTGGGGCATCAAGCAGCTTGGGCTCAAGTTCCACTTCAAGTACCTCTGCGACATTGTGAACGGGTCCAACAGCGTGGAACTGTCCGCCCTGCTCTCCAACAACATTGACTGGAGCAATAACTTCCTGCCTGGCATCAACACCTTGATGACAACAGGCGGTGACTCGTCGTTCCTCACGACTTACTACCCGAAGAGCCCGTACATGCTGTCGGCCAACACCGTGTGGCTCGAGATGAACACGACCAAGGCGCCGTTCAGCAACGTCAACTTCCGCAAGGCAGTGGCCTACGGCATCAACACGCAGTCAATAGTTAGCGGCGTCTACGACGGGATCGTCAAAGCGGCCAACCCAACCGGGTTGCTCCCGAACCTTGGCTCTTACATCAACAAGAGCGTTGTCAGCAAGTACGGCTTCCACTACGACCCGTCACTCGCCAAGAAGTACCTGGCGAAGTCGGGCTACAAGGGCCAGACGTTGACCATTGAGGTGCCCGACGGCTGGACCGACTGGATGGCTGCGGATGACATCATCGCCCAAGACCTCAACTCCATCGGCATCAAGGTCAACGCGATCACGCCCTCTGCCAACGAGCGGACCCAGCACATGATCTCCGGCAACTTCGACATGGTGCTCGACAATAATGCCCAAGCCGATGCCACCCCGTGGAGCTACTTCGACCGGGTGTACCAGCTTCCCATCCCAAAGAGCAACGGGGCCCAGCTAAACGTGGAGCGTTTCAGTGACCCTGCCACCTGGGCGCTTGTCCAGAAGGCTGCCACGACGCCGACGACGGACAAGACCGCCCTCGATGGCATCTACAGCCAGATCGAGACGAGCTTCCTGCAGAAGCTGCCCGAAGTCCCTCTGTGGTACAACGGCGCGTGGTTCCAGGGCAACACTACCTACTGGAAGAACTACCCGTCTTCGACCAACCCGAGCCTCCAGTACACGCCCGTAATGTGGGGCAACTGGCTTGGCGCCATGACCACCGTTTATGCCTTGGCCAACCTCCGGCCGGCCAAGTAACGGTGCAGCACTCGACAGGATAGCGTTTAACGCCAATGTCTAGGAGGGAGCCCACCGTCCGCAAGGCCGGCGGGCTTCCTCGCTGTTGGCTTGGGCCTCCTGGAGGAGAACTGAGTTGACCCGGTACTTTGCTCGCAAGATCGGCCTATACATACTGGCCTTTTGGGCAGGTGTGACGATCGATTGGGCCATACCTCGCCTCATGCCAGGCAACCCGATAGAGGCGTACCTTGCCCGGTTTTCTCTTAATTCCCAGGGGTCGTGGACGGCGCTGTACAAGCTGTTTTCCAAGGCCTTTGGCTACAACCTCCCACTTTGGGACCAGTACTGGCACTACTGGGACAACCTCTTTCACGGCAATCTCGGTATCAGCATCTACGCCTTTCCCGAGAAGGTGACCACGATGGTGGCCCAAGCGGCGCCATACACTCTGGCCCTCCTTGTACCTGCCATAGTGCTCTCCTATGTACTCGGCAACCGCATAGGCGCCATTGCCGCCCGGCGCAAGATCCTGGACAACACCGTGCTACCGCTGGGCTACCTTTTCCAGGCCATGCCCTACGCCTGGCTCGCGTTGGCGGCGGCCTTTTACCTGGCGCAGCTGGAGCGCTGGTTCCCGGTGCAGGGGGGGTCTGCTGTCGGCATAGCCTCTGGCTTCACTTGGGCCTACATCTGGGGCTTGGTCAGCCACTGGTTCCTTCCTTTCCTAACCGTGTTCCTCGTCAGCTTCGGGGGCTGGTCGATCGGCATGCGTAACCTCGTGATATACGAACTCGAGACGGACTATGCTCGCTACCTCCGTGCCCTCGGTGCGCGGAGCCGATTGGTGCGCCGCTACGCCTACCGGAACGCGGTCCTCCCGCAGCTTTCTGGCCTTGCTCTTGCCCTCGGTACGGTTATCGGGGGCAACATTGTCACCGAGGTCGTCTTCCAGTACCCGGGCCTAGGCCACCTGATCTACATTGCGGCGACCGACCAGGATTACTCATTGCTCCAGGGCATCTTCATTTTCATAATAGCGGGAGTCCTCGTGGCCAACTTCCTCATCGACATCGTCTATATTGTGATTGACCCCAGGACGCGCCTCAGCATGCAGGGCGCGGTGGCATGAGCGACGTCGACCAAGCTGCCACCTCCAGTGCGCCGGTCGCGCCGGGCGCCCCCCTGACGGGCGTGCGTGCCCCGGGCGCAGCCCCGGTTGGGGGGGCACCCCTCGGACGCAAGGCCTATAGCGGCGGCCGACGTTGGGAGTTCTTGTACTTTGCGGTCCGCAACAAAAAGTTGGTACTAGGCCTCGGGGTAGAGATCATATTTGTATTGGCGGCCATTATAGGCCCGTACTTTGCCCCGTACCCCCCGAAGCAGTTCGTAGCACCGGCGTTCCTCCACCCGTCGGCAAAACATCTCTTCGGGACGAGCTATTTCGGCCAGGACGTATTTTCTCTCCTGCTGTACTCCCTTCGCAACAGCTACCTTGTGGGCTTTCTCGGAGCGGCTTTTGCTGGCGTGATCGGCCTCGGCATTGGCTTCATCGCCGGCTGGCGGGGCGGGTGGCTGGACGAGATCCTCCAGACGTTCACGTACATAGTGGTCATGATCCCCTCGCTCGTGCTTTTGATCGTGATCGGGGCCTACCTGAAGAGCCATAGCGCCTTCTTTGAGGGCGTGTTCATCGGCGTCACTACTTGGCCCTGGGTAGCAAGGGCGGTGCGAGCCCAGACCTTCACCCTCCGCCAGCGTGATTTCGTTGACTTGGCCCGCCTTTCGGGCAAGCGCGGCCCGGCCATCGTGCTGAAGGACATTGCGCCCAATATGGCCTCGTACATACTGCTCGCCTTCATCCTGCTATTTGGGAGCTCGATGCTGATCGCGGTCAACTACGACTTCTTGGGGCTCGGGCCGACCAGCGGCATTTCGCTCGGCGACATGTTGAACCTGGCGGAACTGTGGAGTGGGCTGCAGCTGCACCTTTGGTGGTGGTTCATCCCGCCTGGTGCTGCCATGACGATAATGGTTGCCGCCTTGCTCGTGGCCAATGTGGGCCTCGACGAGGTCTTCAACCCCAAGCTGAGGGAGACATGAGCCTTTCGGTCCGAAACCTACGCATCGCTTACCGGACGCTTCGGGGTGACGTTCAAGCCGTAGACGACGTGACTTTCTCGGTGGCCGACGGGGAGATCATGGGCTTGGCCGGCGAGTCGGGCTGCGGTAAATCGACCCTTGGCAACAGCTTGATATACCTTGAGGGACGTATGCGGCACCTCGGGGGCACGGTCGAACTGGACGGGAAGGTCCTGCCCATTTCGGATGACCGGGCCATGAACCGCCACCGGATGCGTGACGTGTCGATTATCCCTCAGTACGCCATGAGCGCGCTCAACCCGACTAAGAAGATCGGGGTCTTGGCGCGGGACCTGCTGAAGTCACGTGGCACAAAGTTGGCAAAGGTCCTGCCCGAGTTCCGCCGGCGCGTGGCTCTCGTTGGCCTGCCGGACAGCGTGCTCGAAATGTACCCCTTCGAGCTATCGGGTGGTATGCGCCAGAGGGCCACTATGGTGATCTCGACCCTGCTCAACCCGTCGCTCCTCATAGCCGACGAGGTGACCTCGGCCCTCGATGTATCCAACCAGCGTGCCGTTGGTGAACTGCTCACGGAGTTCAGAGACCGTGGTTATGTGAAGAGCATGATCGTGATAACTCACGACCTGTCCATCCTGGCCCAGATCGCCGACACGATCATGGTCATGTACGCCGGCAAGCTGGCGGAGAAGGCCGATGCGGGTACCATTATCGACAGGCCGCTCCACCCTTACACCCAGGCGCTCTTGTCCTCGTTGCCTGAGGTCGGCGTGCGCTACGAGGAGGAGGAACTGACCGGCATCCCCGGGAGGCCGCCGTCATTGCTCGACCCGCCGGCGGGCTGCCGGTTCAGGGACCGCTGCCCGTTCGCGTTCGACAAGTGCGCCGAGGAGCCACCTTTCGTTGAGTTGCTGCCTGGGCACCAGGTGGCCTGCTGGAAAGCTGCCCAGGATGTTGCGGGAAGTGCCGAGCGCGAGCACGAGGAGGCAGCCCGGTGAGCATGCTCGAGCTCGACAAGGTCTCCAAGGTCTTCAAGTCGGGGACATTTGGGGGAAGCCTGAAGCCCGCTCTGCGCCAGGTCAGTTTCGGTATTGACCGCGGCGAAGTCGTCTCGCTCATCGGCGAGAGCGGGTCGGGCAAGTCCACGCTCGGCAAGATCGTGCTGCACTTGACGCCGGCCTCGGCCGGCAAGGTTAGCTTCGAAGGCCAAGACGTAACTGAGAAAAAAGGCCGCGAGCTCCATGAGTATTACAGGCACGTGCAGGGGGTGTTCCAGGACCCGTTCAGCTCGTACAACCCCCTTTACAAGGCCGACCGGGTCTTCGAGATGGTGCGCCAAGAGTACTTCGGAGGCCTACAGAGGGACGCTTGGGAAGCCAAAGTGGAAACTGTGCTGGAAACGGTGACGCTCAATCCGGCCGACGTGCTCAATAAGTTCCCACACCAGCTTTCTGGTGGCCAGCAGCAGCGTTTGCTCGTCGCTCGGGCCTTATTGCTCGACGTAAAGCTGTTGATAGCCGATGAGATAATCAGCATGCTCGATGCTTCGACCCGGGTGGACGTGCTCAACATGCTCGTTTCGCTGAAGCGAAAGGGCCTGGGGATCCTCTTCATCACCCACGACCTCTCCCTCGGCAACTACATAAGCGACAAGACGGTTATCTTGCGCCATGGGGCTGTGGTCGAGATGGGGGAGACCCCGAAGGTCTTCGGCAACCCGCAGCACCGCTACACGAAGAGCCTCTTGACGGCAGTCCCCCAATTACACAAGAAGTGGGCACCGTTTGACTGGAGCGCCAACGGCTCTGCTGCCCCTGCCTCCAACGGCGCGCTTCGCCCGGCCTCGGGTGCCGCAGCGCCAGTGGCCGAGGAGGCCCGGGAGACGAGGCGGTACTCGAGGAGTTCCCTTTCGCCCTTGCACGCGGCGAAAGGAGCGAAAAGCACGCCCTCAGTAGGAGCAGGGGCCGCAGTGGCCGAGGAAGCGGCGCCTGGCCCTCGCCCGAGCCTCATGGAGATGGAGGGCGGGCGCTGGCACCGGCGTGCGCGCCGGCGAGTGACGCTGGCCGAGGTCTTGGCCGAGTCAGCACCGCCACCCCTAGTCGAATGCGAGCCCGGCCATCTCGTGGCGGTCGAGGAGTAGTGGGGCCTGTGTCGGGCAGGTGTTGCACCAGGTCGAGAACGCATACCTCAGTTGCATGAGGACGGCGCGTCTTCCTGATGGAAGTGCACACTAGGGGGCGACGAGCAGCTTGGCCGCGTAGGGGAGGCTGAAGGCGCTGGCCCGCACCCCGCTCGGGCAGTCGTT
>JAKAWM010000069.1 GCA_021827285.1 Actinomycetes bacterium
AGGAAAACACGGGGGGCGGCCGCTTTGTCGTCTGTGCGCTGTGCGCCGGCGGGCTGGCGCCGGGCCGGGCCCTCGGGGCCAGCTGGCTCCGAGGCCAAGGCGGCTCCCAGCTCCTCCTC
Organism: Actinomycetes bacterium; assembly: GCA_021827285.1. Taxonomy (GTDB): domain Bacteria; phylum Actinomycetota; class Acidimicrobiia; order Acidimicrobiales; family Palsa-688; genus JAKAWM01. Next base: position 120 of record JAKAWM010000069.1, read on the forward strand.
GCCCTCCAGGGCGGCGAGGACTAGTTCGGCCACACCCTCGGGCGGGCTGTGCTCGGGGTCGTCGAGGCGGCCGAGCACGGCATCGAGGAGGACGTCGTCCACAACGAAAAGGGTACGCGGGGGGTGCGACACAACCGCCTCGCACTCGGAAAATCACGAAAGGTACAGGCCTGAAGAGGTTGCACGCTGTTTGTGCTAAGGCTAATCGGAACAACCACGGCCCAAAAACGACAAACTGAATGACTGGCACCTAGGGCAGAGGCACCGCTCGGCGGGGATGACGACGAGGTGCCCATCGGGTAGTCGCCAGAGATGTGCCGGCTACGAGTTCGCTGCCCCGCCCACAGGGGACGCCGAGATGATAGGGGGTGGCCTCGGTGGCTGGGAGCCGGGGGAGTGGACCGACGACACCCAGATGGCCCTGTGCATCGCCGAAGAGGCCACAGGCGGCCAACTCGACGGAACAGCCGTCGCAGCGCGCTTTTTGCAGTGGTACCGCTCGGGCCCGGCGGACGTGGGCGTGCAGACGAGCGCCGTGTTGTCATCTGCAGCGGGGCCGGCCGACGTGGCGAGGGCTGCCGCCGAGAATTTCTCCCGGAACCCCGGGCACAGCGCCGGCAACGGCAGCTTGATGCGCACCGCCCCGGTAGCCCTGGCCTGCTTGGGCGATGACGACGCGCTCGTCGAAAAAGCGATGGACGTTTCGGCGCTCACCCACGCCGACCCCTTGGCCGGGGAAGCGTGCGCCACCTGGTGGGTGGCAATCGACCGCGCCATCCGGTTCGACATGGGCCCCGTTGAAGCCATGAGAGAAGGCGCGCGGCTCCTCGGGGCAGGGCGGAGTGGGTAGCCATCCTCCACGGCTGGCCCGGCTACACGGCCAAGGACCTCGCCCGCTTGGCGGTGCTCGCGGCGAAGAAGGGACGAGTTGACAACCGTGATGGCCCCCGCCGGCGAGATGCTGAGCCGGTGCAAGCCGGCTGGGCCGAGAGCAACGTGGCAGCCTACGAACGGGGCACCAAGATGCCGAACACCCTGACACTTGGACGCCTTCTGGCTGTGATCGATGCTGGATCTGCGAGCCCTGTCCACTCTCACAGCCTGATGACGGTGGCAGCCACTGCTTCTTGTCCGCCAAATGGTTTCGGACTCCAAATGGCTTGAAGGGAAAGTCGACTATGAGGCGTTCTTCGCTCAACCTTCTACGACAGGTGACCAGAGGTGGGACGCCATGTTGGCAGGAGTGGCTGAGCACCTCAATGTCTCTCGCGGGCGCCCTGCACCTGCCTGGACGGCCCGGGCGGGGTTGGACCGCTTCTGGTTCCTGGGGTCGGACCCTGCTTTCGACGCGATCTCTTAGGGCCCGTGGCTCACCTCCACGAACAGGTCGCGGTTGTTGCGGTAGTAGAGGTTGCGCGACACGCGCGTGCCCTGGGCGTGCCAGTGCGAGGCGTTGCGACTCTCCTCGCCAGTTCAACGAGAACCTGCGTACAATGACGTTTCTGCTCCAGTTGCTGAATGGTGGAGCGCTTGCAGTGCCCGTGCCTGGCCGAGAGCGTCATCACGGCCCAGCAATAGCTCGCCCTCGCCGCGGATCGCGTCACTGAGGTTCTCGAGTTCAAGGCGATAGGGATCTTCAGGCGCGATTTCGATCCGCTCGAGTCCTCCGTTTCGACGGAGTTCGATGATGGGCTTGCGGCAGAACCAGGGGTCCTCGACGAAGACCGACCCCTCGCTTCCGATCGCCTCCAGCTCGTCCCGTGCGGGAAGGGCTGTGCCGCAGTAGAAGAGGCCAAGCGTGTTGTTCGGGAACTTCATGGTCGCAGCGAAGACCCAATCAGTACCGGTTGGCCCATACCAGGCACGGGCGGCGACGCTCTCTGGCTCCCCGGCAAGCAAGCGCGAGCCATTGACGCAGTAGCAGCCAACGTCCATGAGCGCGCCTCCCTCAGCGTCGGCCCTTAGGCGGATGTTCGTCTCGTCATAGAGGGCGTAACTGAAGATTGCCCGTACGAGACGCAGTTCGCCGATAGCCCCCTCGGCAACGAGCTTTGCGACGCGTTTGGTCTGCGGGTGGTGTCGGTACATAAATGCCTCGCTCACGAGCCGCCCGTTCCGCTCGGCGGCCTCAAAGACCGCTTCGGCATCAGCCGCCCGCCGAGTTAGAGGCTTCTCACAAAGGACGTGCTTACCGCCTTGTATGGCCTTGATGGTCCACTCGCAGTGAAGGTTGTTGGGTAGGGAGATGTAGACGGCTTCGATCTCCGGGTCTTCGATCATGTCCTCGTAGGTGCCGTAGGCACGAGGAACTTCCCACCGCCTGGCGTAGGCATCCGCCCGAGCCCGGTCGCGGCTCGCGACTCCGATGAGCTCCAATTTCGATGAGGCATGGGCGCCGGGGATCAGCCTGCTATTGATGTTGGCCGTGGAGATGATGCCCCACTTCACCTTGCTCGTCAAAGCACACTCCTTAGTCATGGGCCGCAGCGGTTGCCCACTCGGCCGCTCACTTTACGGCGCCGGCGGTGAGACCGCGCTCGAAGAGCCGCTGCAGACCAAGGTAGGCGACGATCTCGGGGATCGCCGTCACCACGGCCGACGCGAGGATCTTGGTCTGGTCGTCGTTGAACTCGCCGACGAAGAACTGCGGCACGAGGGTGATCGTTTGCATCCTCGTCGCCTGCTCGAAGACGAGCGGCATCAGGTAGTCGTTCCAGGCAGCGATGAGGGTGAAGATGATGACGGCCGCAGCGATCGGGCGTGTTAGCGGGACGATCAGATGCCTGAAGGTCCGGACCGGGCCGGCACCATCGACGCGGATCGCCTCGAACAGCTCATCGGGCAGGCCGTTGATGAAGTTGCGGGTCAACAGGACGGCGAAGGGGACCTGGAGCGCAGCAAGGGGGAGGATAACCGCCCAGTAGGTGTTATACAGGCCAAGTTTTTGGTCGGTGGTGAACAGTGGGGCAAGAAGCACGACTTCGGGTAGAGTTAGGCAGGCGAGCAGCATCCAGAAGTAGACCTCGCGCCCGAAGATCCTCAGTTTGGCGAAGCCATAGGAGGCGAGCATGGCGCAGACGTAGACAAGGGTGATCACGCTCGCTGAGATTATGGCGCTGTTGACGAAAAATCGGGCGAAGCCCGGCACCTCGGCCACAGCCCTGTAGTTGTCGAAGCCCTGACCGGCGAGGGACCCCTGGAGCATTACGATGAGCGGGAATAGGTAGGGCAGGATCATTACCGTGACGATGATTTGGAGGAGGCCCCGCTTCCAGCGCTTGCCGACCTCGAACATCACTGCACCGCTTTCCTGCGACGCCAGAGTTGGAGCACGACCCCGAACACCACGGCTGTCACGAGCAGGAGGATCGAAAGTGCCGCTCCGTAGCCGACGTTGTCGAGTTGGATGATCTCCTGATAGATGTAGGTCCCGAAGAAGTTCGTGGCGTAGTTGGGACCAGCCGCTGTGACTAGCCAGGGGATGTCGAAGGTCTTGAGCGCCCCGATCACGCTGAGGGTGGCGAGGGCGAAGGTCGTGCCCGCGACACTCGGCCAGACGATGCTCGTGATGACCCTTAAGTTGCCGGCGCCGTCGAGGCGGGCTGCCTCGAGCACCGACTGGTCGATCTGGCTCATGGCGGCGTAATAGAGTACGAAGGTGAAGCCGGTGAACTGCCAGACGGTGATCGCCATGAGGGCCGGCAGCGCGGTCGAGGGCTGCCCGATCCACGGTTGCGCCAGCGAGCCGAGGCCGACGTCATGTAGGACCTGGTTGAACTGGCCACCCGGGGCGAGCATCGCCCGGAAGACGGGCGCCATGATCGCCGGGGCAAGGACGACCGGGATAAAGATGATCACTTTGTAGACCACAGCCAGCCGGATCCGCGAGTGCAGGAGCACCGCGAAGGTGAGGCCAAGGAAGGTCTGGACCGTGAAGGTGACGGCGAAGAACACCACCGTGTGGCGCACGGCACCCCAGAACAGCGGGTCGTGGAGCAGTTCGGTGTAGTTCCCGAAGCCGACATGTTGCGGGTTGGGACTGATGCCGTCCCACTTCCAAGTGGAGATCAGCCCCGTGTAGCCGATGCAGTAGTAGATGAGCCCGACGCAGAGGACGAGCGCGGGAAGAATCCAGGGCAGCCCGGGGGCCAGTTTCAGACCCGAACGGCGCGGGTGCGCGACGACACTGCCCGCGCGACGCGAATTTGCAGAGGCCGAGGAAGCGGGCGCCTCGCCAGCACGGTTGCCGAGGCCCTGGTGGACCGTGGCCATGCGAAACACCCGCTCTCTTCTAGGCCGGCTACCTACGGCCTACTTGAACTTGACACCAGAAGCGACCGCCGCGGCCTGCAGCGCTTTGGCGGCTGCCTGCGGCGTCTCCGAGCCGGTGGCCACGCCCTGCGCTGCCGAGAGGATGCCGCCGCTGCCATTCTGCATTGCCGAGCTGAGGAGCGACTCTCGGGGCTCAGTGACGTTGCCCACGGTGGCGGCCAGCTTCTTAACCGGGCCCAGCTGCAAGGCGGGGTCGACGATCCCTGCCGCTGCGTAGTTCGGTGTCACCGACTTGAGCGAGGGCAGGTCTTCCAACTGGTTGGCTACGTATTGTTGGCCGGCGCTCGAGGTGGCGAGCCACTTGGCGAAAGTCTCCGCGGCTGCCGTGTTCTTCGACTTTGTGTACACAGCTAGCCCATAGTCGGCATCGCCGTACATAGCGCTCGGGTGGCCGCCGACGTTCGGGAATGCGATGGGCAGGATCGGGAACGGCTTGGGGTTGCTAACCCCCGCGGCCTGCAGGGCGGAGGTCATACCGTTCTTCGTCACGTTGGCCGTGTACCACGTTCCCATCATGATCATCGCGTACTTGCCGGTGAGGAACTCGTTGTTAGCGTCCGGGTACTGCTGTACGCCGAGCGAGCCCGACTCCATGATGCCGTCGGAGAAGAGCCTCTTCCAGATTGTCAGCGTTTTCACGATGCCGGGGCTGGTCCACTTGGCGTCACCCCTGGACGCCTTGGTCCACAGGCCGGGCTGTACCGAGTTCGCGATCGACTGCAAGGTGTCCTGGAGGAAGCCCTCGGTCTCGTTCCCCTGCACGAAGCAGCCGACGCCGTGCGACTTGAAAGCCTTGCATACCTTTACCCACTGCGCGAGTGTGGTCGGCGGAGAGAGATGGTACTCCTTGAACAGCTCTACGTTGACCCACAGCGTGCCGGCGTAAACGGAGCCGACCGACAGCGCGGTGAGCTTGCCGTTGTAGGTGAAGCCACTGATACCGCTCGGCGCGATCTTCGACCTCCAGTCGCTGCCTAGAGCTTGTGCGGCGATAGGTGCCATGTTCCTGGCGAAGGAGTTGAACTCCGTCACGTAGGCTCCCGGCTGCAACTCGAACAGGTCCGGACCTTGGCCAGAGACGAGTGCCGGCCGCAGCGCTGTCACCCAGTTGGCAATCGTGATCAGCTTGAACTTGACCTTGATGTTGGGGTAGACCTTGTTGAAGGCGGCGATCTCGGCCGTCGCCTCGGCTGAGTCGGTCGGGGTCCATCCCCACCAGCTGACGGTCCCCGAGATCGACCCAGCCCTCTCGGTCGTCGCCGAATGCACCGGTGTCGCGCCTGCCTGTGCGCTGACCATGAGCGGCATGCTGAAACAGAGCGCGGCGACTGTTCGCCGCGGCGACTTGGACCTGCTCAGACGTATCATTGTGTCCTCCCCTATGGAAACTTTTCGCAACGTTTGGGTCGTAGTTTACTTCCGGCTCCACTGGTCGTCAAGAGGTCCGAAGAACTTCCTGAAAGCCGCTCTTGTAGGCTTGGGGGCAACTTCTGCCTTCTGCCGGTACCTCAAGTCTGGGCAGGCGGGGAGGGGAAGCGCCTAGACGGGAAGACGAGTGAGGCGGCTCACGTTGACAAGCGGCTTTCGCAAGTGTTAGGTTCAAGTTTCGCAGCGAAGTTGAGGGAAGGGAGCCAGGATGGTTCTATCGACTGCCCGAAGATGGGCTGAGAGGACGCCGCGGTGATGCAGTTCGACGCAGCCCCCCTGCGGACGCTTTACATCGGAGGCACTGGCACCATCAGCGCCTCTTGTGTACGTTTGTCTGTGGAGGCTGGCATGGAGGTGTCGGTGCTCAACCGCGGGCGCAACGAGGCCCACAGGGACCTGTCGAGCAGTGTCACCCAGCTCGTAGCGGACGTTAAGGACGAGGGCTCGGTGAAGGCGGCCCTCGACGGGCGCGAGCTCGACTCGGTGGTCAACTTCCTCTCGTACGACGCCGAGGACGCCTCGCGCTGGGTGTCGCTGCTGCAGGGCCGGGTCCGGCAGTACGTGCACATAAGCTCGGCTTCGGTCTACGGCAAGCCGGTCCAACGCACACCGATAGTGGAGTCCACTGCTCTCCACAATAAGTTCTTGGAGTACGCGCGCGCCAAGCTCCGAGCCGAGCGAGCTCTCGAGGACGCCTTCTCCGAGGACGGGTTCCCGGTGACGATAGTCCGCCCGTCGCACACCTACGACGACGCGCACCCGCCCCTCCCGGGCGCGTGGACCATGGTGGACCGGGTCGCCCGGGGGGCTGAGGTCCCTGTACACGGCGACGGGACGTCGCTGTGGACGCTCACGCACGCGGAGGACTTTGCCCAAGGGCTGGTGGGCTTGCTGGGCAACACGGCGGCGATCGGAGAGGTCTTCCACATCACGGGGGACGATGTCCTGACTTGGGACCAGATTTATACGGTGCTCGGTGAAGCGCTGGGGGTGAAAGCAAAGCTCGTGCACATCGCCTCGGAACTTTTCCCGGTGATCGCCCCGGACTGGTTCTGGTCCGACCTGGTCGTGGGCGACCTCTCGCACAGTGCTGTGTTCGACAACTCCAAGATAAAGAGATACGTCCCGGGGTTCGCGCCGAAGCTTACCTTCCAGCGCTCGGGCCTACGGCTGGCGAAGTGGCGCCAGGAGCATCCTGAGCTGACCCAGCCCGAGCCCGCGGTCGACGGCGTGCTTGCCCGGCTCGTCGGTGCCTACCACGCGGCCCGGGAGGTGTGCGCTTCGTGGGCAGCGAACGTCTAACGGCAAAAGAGGGACGTAAGGGTCCTCGCGACACCGCGGGCCCCTCTGCGGGTCTCGGTCCTGGCCCTCGCGGCAGTGGTGCCGGAGGGCGTGTAACTATGAGCGACATTGCCAAGGAGGCGGGTGTCTCGGTCGCGACCGTGTCGAAGGTGCTGAACGGCAGCGATCGGGTCTCCCTTGAGACGCGGAGCCGGGTGCAGGAGTTGCTCTCTGAGCGCAACTACGAGCGACGAACTGGGGCACGCACCGACCTGACCCCGGTCGTGGACCTCGTGCTGCGTGAAGTGAGCAACCCATGGGCCACGGAGATCATCGCCGGGGCCGTGGAGGCTGCGAGGAACGCCCACGCGACCGTCGCGGTGAGCGTCCTCCCGGACAGGGGTGGGCACGGCAGCTGGCTCGAGGACATCTGTTCCCGGGGCACGCGTGGCGTCATCGTGCTACTCGCCCGCCTGAGCGACCGGGAGAAGGCGGTCCTTCGCTCGCGAGGGATACCGCTGGCGGTCATCGACCCCCGAGGTGAGCCCGACCCGAGCGTACCGACGGTGGGTGCCACCAACTGGGCCGGGGCCTACGCCGCCACCCGTCACTTGGCCGAGCTAGGGCACAAACGGGTCGGCATCATCTCTGGGCCACGTGACATGTTCTGCAGCCGGACGAGGATGGACGGTTACCGCTCGGCGATGGAGGCAGCTGGCCTTCCGGTTGACCCCGAGTTGATGCGCTGGGGGGACTTCCACGTCGAGGTTGCGTTCAAGCACGCGTCGACGATGCTTTCGATGGCAAACCGCCCTACGGCCATCTTCGCTGGAAGCGACCTGCAGGCCATGGGGGTACTGGAGGCGGCGCGCCTCCTTCACCTGCCTGTGCCCACCCAGTTGAGCCTGGTGGGATTCGACGACATCCCCTTGTCCCGTTGGATGTCGCCACCGCTCACGTCGGTCCGCCAGCCCCTGGCCGAGATGGCCGCTACGGCAGTGCGGCTCGTCCTCTCCGACCGGGAGGTGCCGAGCACAAAGGACCGGAGCGTCGAACTGGCCACCACTTTGGTGGTGCGCGAGAGCACCGCCCCGCCGCCGCGCACCCTGAGGAGGGCTTCATGAGCGCACCCCGCCACTTCCTGCACACCGATGGCGCCAATGTGGCCGGGGCAGACGGCGACCCTGTTCGGCTTCGCGGCCTTTGCATTGGTGGATGGCTCAACATGGAGAACTTCATCACGGGTTTTGCTGCCAACGAGTCGCTCATGAGATGTGGCGTCTTAGAGGTCCTCGGCCAAGAACGTTACGAGCTTTTCTTCGAGAGCTTCCTCTCCAATTTCTTCAGCGACGCGGACGCGGCTTTCCTTGCGTCCATCGGGGTCAATTCGGTGCGGGTCCCGTTCAACTATCGCCATTTGGAGGACGACGCGGCCCCCTTTGTCATAAAGGAGGAAGGGTTTCGCCGCCTGGACCGTGCGGTGGAGGCATGTGCCGCCAACGGCATCTTCTCGATAATCGACCTCCACGCCGTTCCCGGGTGCCAGAACCACCACTGGCACTCCGACAACGCTACGCACCGGGCGCTGTTCTGGGAGCACCGCCAGTTTCAAGACAGGGCGGTGCACCTCTGGGAGGCGATTGCCGACCACTACAAGGACCAAACGTGGGTAGCGGGCTACAACCTGATGAACGAACCCGCGGACGAGTCCCGCAAAGCCATCGGCCCCTTCTACGCACGCCTGGTCGAGGCGGTCCGCCGGGTGGACCCCCACCACATGCTGTTCGTCGACGGTAACACCTATGCAACCGAGTTCGACGTCTTCGAGGGACGCTGGGACAACACCGTCTACACCTGTCACGACTACGTCCGCTCGGGACTGGGACGAGGGGGCCCTTACCCGGGCTTCACAGACGGCGTGTACGTGGACAAGGCGAGCGTCGAGCAGACCTTCATGAAGCGCTCCCAGTACTCCCGGGAGACCGGCACACCGGTGTACGTCGGTGAGTTCGGCCCCATCTACGTGGGAGACCAGG
>JAKAWM010000070.1 GCA_021827285.1 Actinomycetes bacterium
GTTCAGGGTTGGCAAAATTAGAGGATCCACGGCTGTGCCGCCCAAAAGGCCAAGACAGGAATGACCCAGGCTGTGTCAAGCTCCAGCCCCTCGGGCCTCCGCCTGGCCCGTCAGTAGCCCGGCGGACCACTCTCCTCGGTTGAGCCTGGTGCTGTCACTCTTAGCTCTCCCTTCGGGACGATACGTGAACCCCGTTCCGGTGCTCACGGATCTCATTATACGGCCGAACTGGTACTAGCGCCACCTGTTGCGCCCAGTTCTTCAAAAGGTTTGCGCTATGGGGCGCCACGAAGTGGGTAGAGATTGGTTCACGGGGGAAGTAAGGACATGCAGCTACAGTTGAGGCACAGTAAACGGTCCCGATAGCGACGGAGAGCCCACATAGTCCACACAGCCGGAAAGGGCCTGCGATGACGGCACACCGTCCTCACGAGGTCGGAACCAAGGAGGCTACCCCTGAGCGATCGTGGCGGGTCTTCACGCCGGAGCCCAGGGAGGTCTTCGCTGCTCGCCATTTCGTCGCGTCCGTGCTCGAGGGTTGGGGCCTTGATCCTGGCGACATCCCCCTCCTGGTGAGCGAACTGGCTACCAACGCAGTACTTCACGCTCGCAGTGACTTCGAGGTAACCGTCATCCGGCTCCCGAAGAGGATGCGAGTGGAGGTTCTGGACCAGAACACCCGCTTGCCTTCGTTCGCCGTCGCCCCGCCCGACGCCCACAGCGGCCGCGGCCTGCTGATCCTACAGAGGCTGGCTGGCACCTGGGGCGTCGAGTCACACTCTGACAAGGGCAAGACCATCTGGTTCGAGGTGCCCCTCCCCGCCGGGCTCAACGGGCAAGGCAGGCGCGCCGGCTCCTCGAGCGCGCCCGCCAAGGCACGTGTTGACACATAACCATATGACATGCTATAACAGCATGGAGCCTAGCCCCGGTTAGTGGGCCGGGACAGATTTCGCCCGATCGGGGCCCTCGTCGCCGGCTCGAGACAGCCGGCGCCTGATTGGCATGCAAGCCCTCTCCATTGCCAAGAGGCCATCGCCCGCTTCCCCAAGAGCCTTAGCTGCCCTAGAGGAGCAGGGGCCCGGCGAACTGGATCCGGCCCGACCCGAACTGGATCAGGCCCGGCCCGAACTGACTAGCGCCAAGCCCGCCTCCAAAGGGCCGCTACGGCGCGGGCACACTAAAGAACCCAACAACCTGAGGGGGCAAATTGTCACGCACGGTAGACCTTTTCTTGGACAGCGACCAACCGCTGGACCGTTTCGCCAGCCAACTGGCCGAACTGACCGGGCACCCTTTCGTGCCTTCACCCGATGGCCAGCTCTTCGCGATGCACGCCGGAGAGGTCACAGCGTACCTGGCGGAGCACGAATTCTTGGACGACGACGACCTCCCCCTGGGCGAGTTCCGCTACGTTCTGTCGGCACCCGTCAGGAGCGCCGGCAGCCTCGAAGAGAGCGCCGAGACGGCGTGCCTGCGCAACGTCAACACTCTGTTTCGCAGCCGGGGGACCACGCCTTCCCTCCTGGTGCTCGACCTTGACCGCCCCGATAGCCGCCAGGTGACCCCATGAGGAGGCCAGTGGCAGCGAGCGGCTCAGAGCAGCCGGGACCAGGGTGGGCCTGCCGTCATCCGCCGGGCCACGTAGGCAGTTTCGACGAGTCGGCTCGGCGCGCCTCGCACTCCGAGCTGGCAGTCGCGAATTTGCTCACCGCCGAGGGCCACGACGTGAGGACGGTTGCCGAGGCCCGGAGCAGGAGGACACCCGATTTGGCCGCGTGCGGGGTGACGGTCGAAGTGAAGGCGTTTGGCACCCTGGAGCAGCGGGCGGGAGCGATCCCGCGCGCCCGGCAGGTTGCCAACAAGCTTCTTGTGGCCCGCGGCCAGGGGACGGTCGCCGTCGTTTGGGGGCAGGGCAGTGGCCTGAGCGAGGCGACAGCCAGGGCTGGCTTCGACCTGTTCTGCCACAGGGCGCAGGAGAAGGGTACCGGCAGGTTGCGTTCCGCACGGGTGGTGGGCGACGGCTTCGATATAGCGCTCTCACCTGCAGAAAGGCTGCAGGCAACGCAAAGGCTCGTGCCTCAGGGCCGAGAGGGCGGCCCCGCGGGTAAGCCGCTCAGCCGTCCCGGCGTGCCGAAACAAGGCGATAAGCCTGGCACGGCGCCACGGCCTGTCATTCAGCCTCCGCGCGGCTCGGGACCACGACCTCCGGGCCGGAGGCCCGGAGCGGCGCGCCTATCCATGTGATGACGGGCGGCGTCAGGTCGTCGGGACAGCGGTGTTAGCCGACCGGGTCGCGCGCCGACATACTTACCTTGTGAGCACTTTGCCGGCCCAATGGGCCGATGCCCTGCAGGCACAGCTTGACCAGGCCCGCGCCAACCAACCGGCGCTCAAGCGGCGCGAGGCGTTCCTCGCCGGCCTTCCTCCGGGTTACGCCGAAGCAACTGCGCCCGCCGACGCAGCATCGGACCTGGTGGAAATGTCCAAGCTACCTGCGCGTATCGCCGCGGGCAAGGTCAACACAGCTGGCCGGCTCGTGCTCCGCCCGTGCCAGCCGGGCGCCGTTGGCGACTTTCGCCTCCGACGTACAGGGCACGACCGCTTGGCGTTGTCCACTCTCCTGCCGGTGCTGGAAAGTTTCGGCTTGATCGTCCTAGAAGCGATCCCTTGGCACTTCCGCTTGGGAGATGAGGGCGGCGAGGTTCACGTTGACGACATAGGCCTGCGGGTTGGCTCACCCTCTTCCAGGACCACGTGGTTGGGCCAGTTCAACCTGGCAGACAGCGGCGACCGCCTGATCGATGCCCTCCGCGCCGTCCTGGAGGCCAGAGCCGAGACCAGCGCGCTCAACCGCCTAGTGATTACCGCGGGCCTCGACTGGCGAGCGGTCAACCTACTGTCCGCCTACCATTGTCTACGGGTCTTGCAGGGGGGGCCGGATGCGCTGCTACGCGCCGATGCGATAGTCAAAGCGCTGGTCGCCTTCCCCCCGTTCGCTTCCGCGGCTGTAACACTATTCTCGGCCCGCCTGGATCCAGAGGCCAGCTGTAGCGAGCCGGAGGCTGAAGCTGCCCTGGGCGCCGCCCTGGCCGGTGTGCCGGACCTGGCCAGCCACACGGCCCTTACGGATTTGCAGGCGATGATAGAGAGCACGGTGCGGACCAACTGGGCCAGACAGGCCCCCACCATCGCCCTGAAGACGTCCTGGCACTGGCCACTGTTCGGTACCTTTGTGTGGTCAGCTTGGTTCGCCGGTATCCACCTGCGCTTTGGCCCGGTGGCCCGGGGAGGGATCCGCTGGAGCGACCGGTGGGCGGACATGGGCACCGAGGTCACCGAACTGGCCCGTGCGCAAGTAAAGAAGAACTCCATCATTGTCCCCACCGGCGCAAAGGGTGGGTTCGCCCTATTTAAACCGCAAGCGGGGCACAACGACGGCAAAGAGGCCTACAGCGCGTTCATAGACAGCCTTCTCGACATAACAGACAACATCATCAAAGGAGAGGTCGTCCACCCGCCCGGGATCATCTGCCGCGATGGCGATGACCCGTACTTAGTGGTAGCCCCCGACAAAGGGACCGCCCATTTTTCTGATGCTGCCAACGAAATCAGCGTTAGGAGGGGTTACTGGCTCGGAGACGCTTTCGCTTCGGGTGGCAGGTACGGTTTCGACCACAAAGCACTGGCCATAACCGCCAGGGGGGCATGGACGGCCGTTCGCCGCCATTTCCGGGCCGTTGGGACAGACCCCCAGACTGATTCGGTACGGGTGGCGGGTGTCGGGGATATGTCTGGAGATGTTTTCGGTAACGGGATGCTGCAAAGCGAACGCATTCGCCTAGTTGCCGCCTTCGATCATCGGCACATATTCGTCGACCCGGACCCAGACCCCGAGGAGTCCTTTGCCGAGCGCCTCCGGCTCAGCAAGCTCGAAGGATCCTCTTGGGCGGATTTCGACCTGAGACGCGCCTCTACGGGGGCCGGGGTTTACGCCAGGCAGGACGCTGGCACTGACCTGTCGCCAGAGGTTCGGGCCATGCTGAAGCTGGGGACGGGACCTCTGACGCCGACCGAGGTGGTGAGAGCCATCCTGGCGGCGCCAGTGGACTTGCTCTATTTCGGCGGCATTGGGACGTTCGTCAAGGGGGCAGGTGAGAACGATGCCGACATCGGCGACCACGCCAACGACGACGTCCGCATTTCAGCCGACCAATTGCGGGCGCGCGTCATCGGCGAGGGAGCCAACCTGGCCATGACCCAGGCGGCCCGGGCCAGCTACGCCCGCCGAGGGGGAAGGGTGAATGCTGACTTCGTCGACAACGCCGCCGGTGTGGCCCTCTCGGACCGAGAAGTCAACTTGAAAATCCTTCTCGACCTGGCGGTGACCGCGGGCCTTCTCGACGGCAAGGGACGCCAGGACGCCCTAACCGCCGCGCAGAGCGAGGCAGTCAATGCCGTGCTCGCCCAGTGCGACGAGGGCATCGTCGCACTGGAGCGCGCGGCTGCGGCCAGCGTCCCCGAGCTGGCCGCATACGAGGCACTCCTCGAGGACCTCGCCGCGCCCTGGAAGGACGGCGGCTCGGGTTACGCCGCCACGCACGGGCGAGCCTCGCCGGAGCATCAGCAGGGCATTCTCGACCGTTCAGCGGAAGTCCTGCCCGGTGCCGAGGAGCTGGCCCGGCGAGGTGCGGCAGGCGCGGGGCTGAGCCGGCCCGAGCTTGCGGTGCTGGTGGCGTACGCAAGGAGTGAGCTGGCCCGCAGCATCGACGCCTCTCCCCTCGCCGACGATGAAGCCGCCGGGCCGCTCGCATTGCGGTACTTCCCGGCCTCACTGCGCCGAGATTTCGCCCACCTGGTGCCAGCCCATCCACTCCATAAGCAGCTCGTCTCGTCAGAACTGGCAAACGAGGTCGTGGCTCGGATGGGAGCCGCCTGGGCGCATGAAACGGCGGTCGAAACAGGCCGGGCGCCTTGGGAAGTGGCCGCCGCCTACTGGGCAGCACGCTGCGTCCTGGAGGCAGACGAATTTCTTGAAGAGGTCGATCGCCGGGCCTTGTCCTTGACGCCGGAAGCCGAGGTGGCGCTGCGAGACCGGACAGCACAGGCGATCGGTGGGCTGGCCCGCTTTTACCTGTCGCGGACCGGCCAGCCAGCAGTTAGGGAACTGATGACAGGCGACCTCCCGGTGGCCCGCGCCCTGGCCGAGGCCGGTCAGACCAGCGCCTCGATCAGAGACCTGGCAGAACAAGGAGTGCCGGGACCTTTGGCGGAACGGGCCACCCGCCTGGCCGAAGCTGCCCAGTGTGGGATGCTGGCAGAGGTGGGCCGCCGGGCGGGCCGGGGACCGGACGCGGCGCAGGAGGCTGTTCGCGCCGTGGTGGACGGCCTCCATCTGGCCCCCTTGCAAGGCGCGCTCCTCCCTGGCCCGCGTGCCGGCCGCTGGGAGCGGGCCGAGAGGCACCTGCTCCTCGACGATCTCACGCGAGCTATAGCCGAGGCAGCAGAAGCCGCCCTGCTGGCCTACCCGGGGGAGCGCCCGGGTGACGCCGCCCGGCGCTGGCTTGACATCCGCGGCCCGGACCTCCGCCGAGCTCAAGTGCTGGCGAGCCAACTGCCCACCCGTGATGGCGACGCCAGGACAGACAACGGTCCGGCCCGCCAGCTCGCGCTGGGCGCTCTCGCCGTCCGGGCCTTGGCCGAGGCGGTACGGGCGAGCGGCCAGACGAGCTAGTAGAAAGGTCGCCTGTGAAGATAGCCGTCGCCAATGACCACGCTGGCTTTGCCCTCAAGTTGGCCGTAGTGGACCACCTACGCCGTCAAGGGCACGAGGTAGAAGACCTGGGTGCCCATGGGGAGCAACCTGTGGATTACCCGCCCTACTGCGCCGATTGTGCTCGTCACGTGGTCCGCGGGTTCGCTCAGCTCGGTATCGTCATCGGTGGCTCTGGGCAGGGGGAACAGATGTCGGCCAACAAGGTCCACGGGGCCCGGGCCGCGTTATGCCACGACGAGTACACGGCGCGCCTGGCGCGCCAGCACAACGACGCCAATGTGCTGGCCCTGGGTGCTCGGATCCTGGCCCCAGTGTTGGCGTGCGACATAGTCGACGTTTTTTTGGCAACGGCCTTCGAAGGCGGGCGGCACCAGGCTCGCCTGGACGGCATTCACCGGATCGAGGCAGAGGAGTGCAGGGCGTGGCAGGTTCTGGCCCAAGCGATGCCCGATGACACCGGCACTGGTCCGGCCAGTGCCGGTCCGGCCAGTGCTAACCAGGCCAGTACCGGCGACGCCAGCGCTACAGCTATGCCCGACGGTGGGGGTGCCAGATGACGCTTCCCCTTTGGTCGCCTGGCACCATGGCGCCCACTTCGCGGACCGGTCCGCCCCGCCAGTTGACGCTTGTCCGGCTGGCCGGTGAGATCGCCAAGTCGCTTTCGAACATAGGCAGGGTGGCCGTCGAGGGAGAGGTGCACCGGCCTCAGGTGTCCCGGTCCGGGTGGACGCACTTCACGCTCCGGGACCGAGCCGCCCAGATCCCTGTGGTGTGCCCGGCGCGATGGGCCAAGCGTTGCCACGCCGTGAACGGTGAGCGGTCAATGGTCGTCGGCATCCTCAACTGGGACAACAACCGCGGGCAGCTCGTATTGGAGGCCGAAGAGGTGGCTCCGGTTGGTGAGGGGGCAGTGGCCGCCATGATCGCAGAGGCCAGGGCACGGCTGGACGCGGACGGGCTACTGTCCCGGCCACGCCGGCCGCTCCCGCTGCTGCCCCGCGTGATCGGGGTGCTTTGCGGGTCAGACGCAGCCGTCAAAAAGGACATCGAGTCCGTGGTTGCGGCCCGCTTCCCTGATTACCCACTTGCCATCGAAGAGACCTCGGTTAGCGGCCCCGGCGCGGCGCAGTCGATCATCGAAGGCCTACGCCGATTAGCCACCTGTCCCGGCGTAGATGTCATCGTGCTGGCCAGGGGAGGCGGCGACGCCACCCAGCTGCTGGCCTGGAGCGACGAAGAGCTGTGCCGGGCCGTGGCCGCCTGCCCAGTCCCCGTGGTATCGGCTATCGGCCACGAACAGGACAGGCCGCTGTGCGACGAGGTGGCTGACCAGCGCTGCGGCACGCCTTCGATCGCGGCGCACGTCGTCGTACCTGAGCGCCGCCAGCTCGAGGGGCGATTGAGCGACCTCCTGGCCGGCGCTCAGGCGTCAGTCCTGCGCACCTGCGAGGCACGCCGGGAGAGGCTGGGCAGGGTGACCATCGGCAGGGCGCTTACCCTGGCGAGCGAACGTGCCCGCGCCCGGGCCGATCACGCGAGAGACCGCCTGTCTTGGGCTTATCCCGGCCCGGCCGTAGCGCAAGCCAAACGCCGCCTTGACCGTTGCGACTGGAGCGGGCCGGTACGCGCCCAGCTCCGGGGGAGTGCCGAGCGGCTGGTCGGCTTGCAGCGCCAGGCCCAGGCTCTATCGCCCCAGCACGTGGTTAGGCGCGGATTTGCCGTCGTGCGCCGACTGGACGGGGCCGTGGTGCGGCGGCCGGCGCAAGTACAGCCCGGCGAGCCCGTGGAGCTCACGTTGGCCGAAGGGCGGCTTATGGCTCGGGTGGAAGGCGCACGTTGACCGCAGAGTTCGACGCCAAGTTGTGCGCGGCACCAGGACCACTCGACTCGCTCACCTTCGAGCAGATCCTAAGCGTGCTCGAGTCCGTCACCAACCGCCTAGCCAACGGGGAGCTCGGTATCGAAGCAGCCGCCGATTTGTACGAGCAGGCCGAGATCCTGCATGCCGCCGCAGAGGCGCGCCTGGCCGCCGTTAATGCGCGCCTTTCCCGCCTCAGGTCCGAAGGCACCCCCACCTGAGCTTTCGCCCTGCTATGGTGTGCGGCGTGAGGAAGGCCAGCTGGTGGAGATCGTCTGTTGACCGAGACCACGCCTGAAGCAGCCAGTTACACACTGGACGAGTGCCCTCATTGCCACGAGTTAGTACCGCCTGGGGCGTTTTGTGGCAATTGTGGCGCGCATTTTTCCGACGCTGGTGGACGGTCACGCCTCCACCACTACGCCGCCGCCCCTCACGAGCACGTGGTCAAGATGAGCGTGATCTCCACCCTTTTCCCTCACCTCCCCCGCCGGCATGCCCACATATTCAGGGAGGTTTTCGTGGCGGGCGTGATCGCCGTGGTCCTCCTCGGTGCCCTCCGCCTTTATACTCCCGCCCTACTGGCCGCGGTCATATTGCTCCCGGTGCTTTACCTGCTATATCTCTACGAAGTAGAGGTATACGAGTCCCTGCCCTTGCAGGTGCTTCTGGCAACATTTGGCGTTGGTGCTGCCCTGGGCACTGGGTACGTGCTCGGCTTCGGCCACATCGTTCACTTCGTCTATAACGGCACCAACCGGGGACCGCTTTTCACAGCTCTCCTCCTGCCGGTGGTAGCGCAGGCTCTCATGCTCGCCGGGCCGCTCTGCCTCCTCCCGCTCGCTCGCTTCGACGAGTCCCTCGACGGCCTCAGCTTTGGCGTCAGCTCCGCCCTCGGCTTCACCCTGGCCTCAGTACTGGCCGGTTACTCGAGCACTTTGGTGGCGCCCCTCCAGGGCGACGGCAGCATCTCAACCGACGATGTCACCAACGTGCTCCGTGCCGCCATCCTGGCAGCCCTGGTTAATGCCGCCACCACCGGGACCATGGCTGCGGCGTTTTGGTTGCGCCACCACGGTCGGTCTCGGCATCGCCACAAGCACCCATTTTTGGGCGTGCCCGCCGCCACGACCGGGGCCTTCGGCGCCCAGGTAGGCCTCGGTTTCGCCAGCTACTTCGTTGGCTCCCTCCTGCTCGTGGTGGTGCTGTGGGCTATTTCCGCCGCCGTACTGCTCGTTTGGCTGCGCCTCGTCCTGCACAATGCGCTGCTGGAAGAGGGGGCGGAGCACAACATCGGCGATCTATCAGCCTGTTCTGAGTGCCACCGCCTCGTCCCCGCCATGGTTTTCTGCCCGGCTTGCGGAGTAGTTCGATCGGCCGCCCCCAAGCAGGCCCGCCCTGGGGCGCCAGGCCGGCCAGGCCCCGAGCCGGCTGGCCGGCCGGTCCAGGCCGGGCCGCCGGGATCGGCCGGCCCGGCCGTGGCAGGGAGCACTCGATGAAGGTCGCTGGCCGTGCCGTGGGTAAGGCACACTCGAACCCAGAGACC
>JAKAWM010000071.1 GCA_021827285.1 Actinomycetes bacterium
TCGTTGGTGGGTCACGACCACCTCGCCAGCACGAGGCAGATCCAGGTCAGCCTGGGGCTCTCGCGCATCATCTCTTCGCCGGACGTCCCGTCCCTCGCCGTGGTGGACGGCGGGCGACGGGGCTCAGCGGACCGTCCCGTAGCCGCCGAAGCCAGCCACCAGGCCCCCCGAACTGAGCGCCCCACCCCGGCTCGACGGGCGAAAACGCCAACCCGGGGACGCCCCGCTCGCCGCCAGGTACCGGCTAGAGGTCGGAGATGAGCCTGTGGTAGCGGTGACGGCGCCTTTCGGTCCCGGCACAGAGCGCCTAAGATGTTACTTTGAGCGGGTTGGCAACAAGCGCACGCCGACCCCCGGCCGTTGTGCACAATGTCCTGCGGCGGTAAATTGCGCACGAAAGGAAAGATAATGGCTAGGGGAACCGTGAAGTGGTTCAGCTCCGAAAAGGGTTTTGGGTTCATTACCCAAGACAGCGGGGGCCCGGACGTTTTCGTCCATCACACTGCGATCGAGGGCTCGGGGTACCGCAACCTCGAGGAAGGCCAGCAGGTGGAGTTCGAGACCGCCCAGGGGCCGAAGGGGTTGCAAGCAAGCGCCGTCCGACCTGTCTAGTCACGGGAGGGCCGAGTCCCCGCCGCCATCTCAGGGCGAGGAAGGTTCGCAAGAGGGCCTGGCGGCCCCTTCGCAACCCCGCAACGTAGAGGGTGAAGTTCTCGCATTGCGGCGGGACGGCCTCTCGTTTGCGGCGATCGCGTCTCGCGTCGGCCTCCGGCGCTCGGGAGACGCGTTCGAGATATTTCATCGGGCACTGCAGTCTTCGCCCCCCGAGGACAAGCCGGAGTTGGTCCGCCAAGAGCTGGCGAGGCTCGAGGCACTTGAGGCGCGGATCCGGTCTCGCGACGCCACCGAGCCGGACAAAATGCAGCACCGTCTGGAGGCGCTCGAGAGGATGCGCGAACGGACAGTTCACTCGCGCGGCGGCTGACCGTGCCGTTGGAGCGGGCCCTAGGCGCCGGACCACGACTTCGGTCCCGCAAGGGCGAAGCTGTCCCGTGAGCGAGCCAAAGCCTCGTTGCCAACGCGTTACCGGCGCCGGGGACAGCCGCCTTCAGTGCCCCCTCGAGGCTACCTGGAGGGGCACGCTCCATGCCGGCCGGGACCTCTACGTGGTGGAGTCCTGCGATCAGCACCGCTCCGGCCTGATCGACGCGGAGCCGCTCGACGGCAACTGGGAGCGGTAACGACCGCCCGGGCCTTGACCAGGCCGAACCAAACGCTCGCCTCCAGGGCGCGTTTCAGGGCACCGGGATGCCGAGGTCCTTGGCGCCCCTCTCTGACTGAACGAGGCCATCAGACAGGCGCCTGAGCCACTCGAGGGCGACAGTGGCGCGCCGTACCCGCTCACGGGCCATGGCCAGGACGTCGCCTCGCAGGTGCCCGCCCGCGGGGTAAAGTCCCCGGGCGTTGCGCAGGCCGAACTTGGCGTACATAGGCGCCGCCACGGTGACCAGCTCTGGTAATTCATGGCCCCTCACGACGCCGCCCAGGCTGTCGGGTGCCTCAACGTACAGGTCGATGGGCAGTTCGGAGACCGAGCGGAGCTCGCCCAGCTGACCGAGGGTCATGTCCGACGGGACGTTCACCGTCGAGGCTCCCAGGCGTTCGAGCAGGGCGAAGCTGGCTGGATTGGTGGGGGCCATGTAAACCGAGGTCTTCCAAACCACCTCAGCCGGCAACTCACCCCGCCTTTGCGCGTCAGCCAGGAGCTCGAGCAGGCCGGGGTCAGCGATGAGAAAGCTGCGGATGCCGTGCTCGACCCCACGGGCGACGTCTTCGAAGGCGTAGCGTAACTGCCGGCAACCCCGCACCGCTCCTGCCAGGGAGGCAGCATCTGGAGCGCGCGAAGAAGCCCCGATATCCCACTCCTCGCGGGGGCCGACGAACAGGGAGACTTCTAGGCCCTGGTCAGCGCCGATGCGCGCCATTTCCTTGAGCTCGGCCGCGCTCAGCAGCATGGCCCCGCTGCCCTGGGAAACGCGGTTGACCAGGGTGCCCAACCGTTGCGCTTCCTCGACCACCGCGGCGAGGGCCTCCGGGCCCTCCACACTTGGGATCTCGACCCGGAAATGGGCGCCATCGCCAAAGCGGTGCGGGCTCGGTCCGGGCGGCTGCTCGGGCACGGCTCCGAGCCGGCGGACCACCTCCGTCCCGCTAGGGGTGCTGGTCCCGTGGCCTTCGTAAGCCATCACCGACCTCCTGTGTTCAGCTCTCACACTCTAGCTTGCGAGGTCACGGGCAGATGGCGGCCAGGCAGGTCCCCGAGCCCTGCTTGCTCAGAAGCCAAGGACGTGCCCGTACCAACGTCGTGGTCCAGATGAGAGGATGCTCATGAGCATCTAACCATTCCATTAGCCCGTTGCTGGACACTGCCCTTATGAGCAACGCAGTACCAGCGAGTAGGCGGGGGAGATCCCCGGTCGGAGGTCTCGTCGCCGGCCTGGCGGCGGTAGCCAGCGTCGTCGGCGCCATGGTCGGTTTGACCGTGGGAAGTCCCAATGCCGCGGGCACGACGGGGTCGCCAGCCGCAGACGTGGTCTCGACGGATTCTGCCGCCAGCCAGACCCAACGGGCCACCCGGGCCGTCTGGCAAGAGGCTGAGTCGTTGGGGCTGGCCATAAGCCGCGCTCAGGAGGAGACGAAGAGGGTATTGGCCCCGTCATTCGCGGCCCTGGCCCGCTCGCGTGCTCAGCTCCAAACCGAAAGAGCACAGCTAGCCACCGAGCAGGAGCAGCTCTCAGCCGAAGCCCAGCAGCTCTCTCGCCGGGCGGCCAACCTTGTCGCCGAGAGCGCGGCACTGCAGAGGGAGGCTCTCTTGCTGAGAGCGGCCCAAGCGGGGACGGCGGCCGGCTCGCCACGGAGGTCCTGGTCTGACGGAGGTGGCAATGACCATTGATTATCAGCGGGCGAAACCAAAACTAAAGGAGGAGGTGCTGCTCCCCGAAGGGCTGCTCGCCGCACGGGACCGGGTGGCTCGCCGTCACGCCCGGGAAAGGCGTTCTCTGGCCTGGGGACGGGCACGAAGAAGGTTCCTGCCCGCGGTGGTCATAGGGTCGGCACTCCTGTTCACGGTGGGTGTGGCCGACCGTTTCGTCCAGGCCTTGCTGCCCCCTACAAGGACCGCCAGCGCGCCAGCCCTGGGGAGTGCCCCGGCCAGCGTGAACAACCAGACCCTGGCGCAAGTTGCCCAGACCCTGGCCGCGGACCAAAAAGCTATTGCCGCCCTCGCCCGCGCCCAGGCGCAATTAGCCCGGAGCGCCGGCGGGGACGCAGGCTCGGCCTTGGGCGCTTCCAACCTGGCCATACCCAAGCTCCCGTCACTTCCTGCCTTGCCCAGCTTCTCTGCGCCCGCGCTACCGTCCGCACCCGCTGCCCATGCCACGACAGGAGCGTCCGTTGTCGTGCCCTGAGATCGCCGACCCGTCGCCCGGCCCGCCCGAACTGGTAGTACACGGCCGCGCCATGGCGACCAGGATCCAGATCCGGCTACCCCTGGGGGGAGAAAACGCCGGGCACAGGGCGCGCCTTGTCGAAGCGGCCAGCCGGGCGGTGGAAATCTTCCAGACGGTCGACCGGACCTGCACGCGTTTTGACCCGCGCAGCCCTCTCATGCAAGCCAACCGGTCGCCCGAAGACTGGCACGTCCTGCCCGAAGCGCTATTTCTTGCTGTCCAGGAGGCCAAGCGCGCTCACGACGAAACGAGGGGGCTGTTCGACCCTCGCGTTCTCCGCCGGCTGGTGGCCATGGGCTACGACCGTACCCTGCCGTTCCACGCCGGTCGAGTCGTTACCCACCCCGGGGGGCTCCCCCCCGCCCGCCGGCCCCTGCCGCCGTGGCGGCCCCGGTTCCGTGGGGGCCGGGAGGCCATTATGGGAAACGAGCCACTGGACCTGGGTGGTATCGGTAAGGGCTTGGCCGTCCGCTGGGCCAGCCAGGCCTTGGCCGACGAGACGGCCGACTATCTCGTTGAAGCGGGCGGCGACTGCTACTGCGCTGGGAATGCGCCGGATGGCGGCCCATGGTTGATCGGGGTGGAGGACCCGGTCCGGCCAGCCAGTTCGCTGTGCGTCCTTTCCGTCCGGGACCGCGGGGTCGCCACGTCGTCTGTGCGGCTGAGGCGGTGGATGGCCGAGAACAGACGTGTCCACCATTTGATCGACCCCCGGACCGGGCTGCCCGGGGGTGGCGGGCTTCTCTCGGTCACCGTCGTGGGGGCCGACCCTGCCCAAGCCGAGGTGTGGAGCAAGGCCCTGTTCATTGCCGGGTCGAGCGGGATCGCACCCCTGGCTGAGAAGAAAGCGCTGGCCGCCCTGTGGGTAGACGAACGCGGCAGGTTTTCTATGGCACGAGCCATGCAAAGGCACGTCCGATGGCAGCGAGCCTGAAGCCTCCCATGGGGGAGCGGGCGGGCCGGGCCGCGGGCCTCTTGGGTGCCGGTTTGCTCGCCTTCACGCTGGCCCTGGGCGCCGGGTACGTGGCGGCGTGGGGCATCGCCCCCACCCTGCACAGCCGGGAGCTCCCGTGGGTCACGGCTCGCGCCCTTGGCATCGCCGGGTACCTCTCGCTCACCGCCCTGGTGGTAGTGGGGATTTGGATGAGGCACCCTTGGAGGTCTACTGGCGGGTGGCTGCATGCCGAGACCCGGCTGCGGGCGCACGCGGCCCTGGCTGTGGCCACCATAGCCCTCGTCGCCGGCCACGTCGCCTCCATTGTGGCTGACCGTTACGCCGGGGTGGGTTGGCTCGGCGCCATCGTGCCTGGCTTGTCCCATTACCGGGCGCTCGCCGTAGGCCTCGGAGTTGTCGCTTTCCAATTGATGCTGCTGACCGCGGCGACCGCTGGCTTCGCCGGTCGGCGCGGTACCAGGCACTGGCTGGGCGCCCACCGGTTGGCGTTGTTTAGCTTCGCGGCCACCTGTGCCCACGGAGCCTTGGCCGGCACAGATACTTCAGCTCTCCGGCTGATGTACGTCTCGTCCGGCTTGCTGGTCGCCTTCCTGGCCCTTACCCGCTCCCTCGGGGCCAGAGCCGGCCGCCCCGGCATTGTGGAAGTGAGCCGATGATGCTGGCATCTCCGACTGTACGGCGGGCATGGGCGCCAGAGGCAGGCACGCCCGGACCGGCTGGCCCGCCAAAACCGGCCCCCGCCGAGCCGAGCTTTGCCGTCATGGGCGGCCGGGGCGCTCGACTGCTAGGGGGGCCCGCCCGGGCAGAGGGCACCGAACACTGGGAGTCGCACCTTCGCCGCCTGGGGGCTTTGGGGATCGAGGGCGCGGCCGGCCACGAGCTGGTACAGGAAGTGGCGAGAAGCGGGCTCCAGGGACGAGGGGGGGCGCTGTTCCCTACGGCCACCAAGCTGACGATGGCGTCAGCATCCCGGGGCACCCCAATTGCCGTCGTGAACGCCTCTGAGGGCGAGCCGGCCAGCCAAAAGGACCGTTCTTTGGTTGAGTTGCGCCCCCACCTCGTCCTCGACGGTGCCCTGGTCGCCGCTCGAGCCATCGGCGCCCCTGAGGTCGTCTTCTACCTGCACCGGGCGCGCCGAGGGTCTACGGCGGCGCTGGAGCGTGCCCTCTGGGAAAGACCGCCCGAGGGCGTTGCCTGGAGGTTGGTCGATGCTCCCGCCGGCTATGTTACGGGCGAGTCCAGCGCCGTGGTCAGCTACCTGGAGGGCCAAGGTGCGCTCCCTCGCCGCCGCTCCGCCCCGGCGGCGGTGCGAGGGGTGGCCGGGAGGCCGACAGTAGTCAACAACGTCGAAACCATTGCCCATCTTGCCCTCATCGCCAGGTTCGGCTGGAAGTGGTTCCGGAGCGCCGGCGACGCGAACGGCCCGGGGTCCACACTGGTGACGTTGGCGGGCGAGCTACCCGTCCCGGGCGCGGTGGCCGAAGTGCTGGGCCCGACCCGGCTGGGCCAGCTCTTGTCGGGCGTAGGTGGCCTTGGCCGGCCCCCGCAGGCAGTTCTCGTGGGTGGCTACGAGGGTGTTTGGCTCAACGGGGCTTCGGCATGGGAAATGCCGGTGGCCAGGGGCCTCCTCGCCGCCCACGGGATATCCCTCGGGTGTGGCGTGATCGCAGCCCTGAACAGCGGCTCGTGCGGTCTGGCCACGACCGCCCGCCTGGTGCGCTGGTTGGCCTCGGAGTCTGCCGGCCAGTGCGGTAGCTGCGTCTTTGGCTTGCCGGCCGTTTCGGCTCTGCTGGACGAGATTGCCCGCGGGACCGCTTTACGCCGCGACTTGAGACGTTTGCGGCAGCTGAGTTGCGTGGTTACCGGGCGGGGGGCTTGTGGCCACCCGAGCGGCGTCATGGCCCTGGTGGACAGTGCCCTCGAAGTGTTTTCCGCCGAGCTGCGTCGTCACCTCCACGGGCGGTGCTGCCCGGCCGTGCACTACGGATTTCCCCTGCCCGGCCACCAGGAGGGTCTTGAGTGACCGAGGGTGGCTGGCGGCTCTCGCTTGATCCCGCGGCTTGTGATGGTCACGGGATCTGTGCTCTCCGCTGCCCGGATAGGATTTCGCTGGACGGGTGGGGGTATGCTTGTGTCGACGGGACGGCTATCGACGATCCCCGGGTCCTCGGGCGGGCGTACCGGGCGGCGGCAGCCTGCCCGGCTGGTGCCCTTACAGTTGTCCCCGAAGGAGGTCGGCATGAGCACAAGTCGCCGGCCGTTCCCGCCGCCTAGGGAGGCGGGCCATCCCGGCACCGCGGCCCGTCCGAGGGCAAGGGCCCGGCGCCAGTCCGGTGCGGTGGGCGCCATAATTCTCGTCGCCCTCGGTACCTCGGTCGCTTTGGGCATCACCATCTCTTCCACTGCGCAGCCGTCGCTGCCGTCGCACATTGACGTCAGCCCGGCCGCGCAGATCGGGCCCAGTACAGCGACGACCGCGGTACCACCCCCGCCCCCCACCACTACTCGCGCCACCGCGGCTACGACTGGTGCCCCAGGGCGCTCCACCACTTCCCCCTCCCCAGTCCCTACTACATCGGGCAACACCGAGAGCACGACCATCGTCCAGGTCTTTCCCACCGTGCGGGTCGAGGACGACAGGGGACGTCAGATTTCTGATGAGGGTACAGAGACAAAGAGCGGTACCGGTACCCACGAGCCTTCGGGCGACCGCTGAAATCGAGTAGGCCCGGTGACTGCAGGGCTGCGGGGGAGGTGGGCGGTCCCGTCCCCCCCGGCTGAGCCCGCTCAGGCCGGGAACGGCTCCTCCAACCATGTGGAAAACGGTGGACGATCTGCGCCTCACGATCTGATCGCCCGAGGGCAGCGGCGGGTCGGCACAGCTGGACGGCTGGCCCTTTTCCACGCTGTGGTACTGGTCCTCGCACTGGGCGCTGTGGTGGTCGCGCTGGCGCGCAGCTTTACGGCCAGCTACGAAGCCGCCGCCGCCACCAATCTCGGCAGTCAGCTCCGGGAGTACCAGCAAGCGGCCAAGGCCCGGCCCCCTGGGCAGGGGATCCGGGCGTTCTCCGTCCGTTACCTGGAGACCCACCCCCTGGCGGCCGGGGGCATCGTGGTGGTGTCGTTGGTCGGCTCAGGCCTGGTCGTAACCGGCAACGCGGCCGCCCTTATCCACGACCCCGTGGTTACGCCGTGGTTCACACGGCCACCGCCCACCACCCAGGCCTTTGCCGCCGATCTCCAGGGCGTCCCCGTCGAAGTGGTGGCCGCTCCGATCCGCTCCCAGGGGGTGACCGTCGGGACCTACGTTGCCGCCAGCGACCTGACATCGTTTGCATCCGAGCGCACACGCGTGGTGGAGCTTTCTTTGGCTGAGGCCGCCGTTGCCCTCCTGGTCGGGGCGGCGAGCGCCTTTTTCTTGTTGCGGCGGCTGCTGCGGACCGTCGGGCGCATCACCCGAGCCGCCGAACAGATCGGCAACGGGGCGCTCGAGCAACGCCTTCAGTACCAGGGAACGAGCGACGAGGTCGGTGAATTGGCTCACACCTTCGACGCCATGCTCGACCACCTTGAAGCGGCCATGCAGGCGCAGCGTCGCTTATTATCGGACGTTTCCCATCAGTTGCGCACTCCCCTGACGGTGGTGAGGGGGCACCTTGAGGTGCTGGCGCGTACCGGTAGCCACGACCCAGCCGAGGTGCGGGAAACCACCGACCTGGTCATTGACGAGCTGGACCACATGGCCCGCCTCATTGAACGCTTGCTGATGCTCGGGCGCGCCATGGAACCGGATCTGCTCGTCCTGGCGCCCTTCGCCCTACGAGATTTTCTGGTTTCCATCCGCGACTCGGTCGGGGTCCTGGCTCCGCAGCGGCTGCTGCTCGGCGCAGTGCCTGAGCTGACCTTGGTCGGGGACCGGGAACAGCTAAGGGGAGCCATAATCAACCTCGTTGACAATGCCGTGCATGCCACTTCCGCCGGCAACGTTATTGAGTTGAGCGCCTGCGTCGACCCGGTCTCGGGGGGCGTGCGGCTCTTGGTGGAAGACTCCGGTCCCGGTATCCCTGGTTCCGAACGAGAAGCCGCGCTCAGGCGCTTTGCCCGCCCAGGTGCTCGGGCCGAAGGGGGTTCGGGCTTGGGGTTGGCCATAGCCAAGGCAGTAGCCCTGGCTCATGGCGGGTCGATCTCGATCGACCAGTCCCCCACCCTACGTGGTGCTCGGGTCGCTCTCGTGCTGCCGCCTGAGCCCCTCTACGCCGGGGAGGCCTGAGTGCGCATCTTGGTAGTCGAAGACGACGCCCGGATCGCGTCGTTCATCGTCAAGGGCCTAGCCGCCGAAGGCTACAAGGCGGAGGTGGCGCCCGAAGGCAGCTCCGCCATGACGATGTTGGCCGCGACGGGTTCTTACGACTTGGTACTCCTCGATCTGGGTCTCCCCGGGCTACCGGGCGAGGAAGTGCTCAGCTTCCTTCGCCAGCGCCACCCTCGATTACCCGTGATAATCCTGACGGCGCGAGCAGAAGTGGCAGACAAGGTGCGTGGACTTAATTTGGGGGCTAGCGACTATATTACAAAGCCTTTTTCATTTGAGGAGCTCCTGGCCCGGGTGCGCTCAGCCCTACGAGCCAGTGCACAAATGATCCCGACCGAACTAAGCGTCGGTGGCCTGAC
>JAKAWM010000072.1 GCA_021827285.1 Actinomycetes bacterium
CGGCCCTGAAGGCACTCGAAGGGGACCCAGCTGCCGAAGCGGAGATCCTCAAGCTTATGGACGCGGTGGACAGCTTCATACCCGAGCCCGTGCGTGAGATCGACAAGCCTTTCCAGATGCCCGTCGAGGACGTTTTTACCATCTCCGGGCGGGGTACGGTGGCGACCGGCAAGGTAGAGCGGGGCATCATCAAGGTCAACGACCCCGTCGAGATCGTGGGTCTCCGACCGACGACGAAGACGGTGTGCACGGGCGTCGAGATGTTCCACAAGATCCTGGATGAAGGACGGGCGGGCGACAACATCGGCGTGCTGCTGCGGGGCACCAAGAAAGAAGAGGTCGAGCGCGGCCAGGTCATCTGCAAGCCCGGTTCGATCACGCCCCATACCAACTTCGAGGCCAACGTCTACGTCCTGAAAAAGGAAGAGGGCGGTCGCCACAAGCCGTTCTTCACCAACTACCGGCCGCAGTTCTACTTCCGCACCACTGACGTGACCGGCACTATCACCCTTCCCGAGGGTACGGAGATGGTCATGCCCGGCGACAACATCGTGATGACTGTCGAGCTCGGCAAGCCCATTGCCATGGAGGAAGGCCTCCGCTTTGCCATCCGCGAAGGCGGCCGCACCGTCGGTGCTGGTCGCGTGACCAAGATCCTTAAGTAGTAGGTCAGGGACCTCATGGTTGACGGCGCCAGGCAACGTATACGGATCCGCCTCAAGGCTTACGACCATGAGGTCATAGACCAGTCCACCAAGAAGATCGTGGAGACCGTCCTGCGGACCCAAGCCAAGGTACGCGGCCCTGTCCCCCTACCGACCGAGATCCGGCGCTTCACGGTCATCCGTAGCCCCCACAAGTACAAGGACAGCCGGGAGCACTTCGAGATGCGGGTCCACAAGCGGTTGCTCGACATCGTGGAGCACACCTCCAAAACCGTGGATTCGCTCCAGCGCATCGAGCTTCCCGCGGGTGTGGATATCGAGATCAAGATCCAAAGCGCCTAGGCGGGCGGGTCGCTCGCGGGCGCAGCCCCGGCGGGGCAAGTTGCTTGTCGCAGGCTAGCCTGTCGTCCGCTTGGCTCGCTAAGACGACTTGCCCATGCCGTTGGCTCGCGGGCTGTCACTTCGCTGGTGCCGGTAACGGTGCTCGGGCCGACCGGCGGAGCCGTAACGGAGGCTCATGACGACGCGGCCCGCTGCTTCCAGCCTCGTAAGGTACCGCTGCGCCGTGACTCGGCTGGTGCCTAGCCTGGCAGCCACCTCACTGGCCGACAGCCAGCTGTCATCGTTGGCGAGCAGTTCTTCGACGGCCTCCAGGGTGTGCGACTTGGGCGCCGGTTGGGACGCACCTGACATCATCGAATAGACGCGATCGACGCTCGTCTGGTCCGCCCGCTGGAGCGAGCTGAGCTGGCGGCGCATGGCCTGGTAGGCGACTAGCTTCTCCTGGAGCGCCGGGAACCCGAAGGGTTTGAGCAGGTAACCGATGGCGCCGTACTGCATAGCGGAGCGGACGCTGGCCGCGTCGCTCGCCGCCGTGATCACGATGACATCGATGTCTTCCGCTCCGCTACTGGGTTGCCTGAGCCGTTTTAGGACTTCGAGCCCATGCTGGTCGGGCAAGTAGAGGTCCAAGAGGATGAGGTCGGGTCGAAGTGGCCCTATGCTGTTCACGAGCGAATTCGCCGAGTGCACCTTCCCCACGACCGAGAACCCTGGGATCCTCTCGACGTAAGCGGCATGGATCGAGGCGACTCGGAAGTCGTCGTCCACGACGAGGGTGCGTATCATACCGGCACCTCCGCGGCGCGTCGCAGGCAGCCCGGTAAGAGGACTGTGAAAACCGCCCCCTCCTGCTTGCTGACCTCGACGAAACCGCCCCGGCGTTGGACGATCTGGCGGAGGAGCGCAAGCCCGAGGCCCCGCCGGGCTCCCGACCTCGACTCTTTGGTGCTCCAGCCGTCGATGAAGATCGCCTCGCGATCGGCGTCGTCAACTCCGAGACCCGAGTCGCTCACCCGTACCAGGAGGTCCGAGCCCGAGGCGGCCAACTCCACCTCCACCCAAGGGTGGCTGGAGCCAGTCGCGGCTGCGTCGATGGCGTTGTCTATGAGGTTGCCAAGCACGGTCAGGAGGTCTCCGACGTCGATAAGGCCACCCCCCAAGCCCTCATCGGATCTAACCCGTAGTTCGACGCCGTGCTCGAGAGCGACCGATGTCTTAGCCAGCAGTAAGGCCACCACCATGGCATGGGGTCGACGACCTTCTCCAGCAACTGCTCCGCCATCCCATTCCGAGCGGCTGACACTGCGGTGACGAAAGCGATGGCCTCCTCGTAACGTCCCAGCTCCACCAGGCCGACGATGGTGTGAAGGCGATTGGAGAACTCGTGCGATTGGGCACGCAACGCTTCAGTGAGGCCGAGCATGGCGTCTAGCTCCCGCATGAGCCCCTCCGGCTCGGTGCGGTCCTGGAAGGTCACCACCCAACCCAAATGGCCGCCTCGCTCGGTCTGGACCGGCATGCGGTTGGCGACAATGACCCGGTGCTCGACCAGGACGAGCTGGTCAGGCCCCTCTACCCGGCCCAGGATCACATCGGCCAATCGCCCCCGGGGGAGCAGGTCCGTGAGCGGACGACCGAGGTAGTCGGGCGGGAGCCCCAGCATCGACCTTGCCTGGTCGTTGACGAGCCGGACCCGGTTATGCGTGTCAAGACCGAGCACGCCCTCATGGATCCCGTGGAGCATCGCCTCCCGTTCCCGGAACAGCCCCGTGATGGCGTCCAGCTCCAGCCCCAGGGTCTGGCGCTTCAGCTTCTTGGTCAGCAGGAGCGACAGCGCCGCCCCGAGGGCGAGAGCTGCGAACATGTAGGCCGCCAGGGTGGGGATCTCGCTCGCCAGGTAGTCCCGGACCTGGGCCACTGGGATGCCTACAGAGACTTCCCCGATCAGCTTGTGGCCCGGGCCGAAGATCGGTACCTTGCCGCGCGCCGTGGGCCCGAGCGTGCCCGTTTGTATCCCGACCCAGGGTTGGCCCGTCCGGAAGGGCTCGGAAGACGCCGGCTCGGGATCGTCATAGACGGGCTTGCCAACCAGCTGCGGGTTGGGATGCGAGTAGCGGATCCCCTTCGAGTTTGTCACGACGACGAAGCTCGCCCCCGTAGCGCGCCAGACCTTTTGCGCCATTTCCTGGACGACGCCGCCAGGGTCGCCTGCCTCCACGGCGTGCACGAGTGACGATGTTGAGGCCACGGTTTGTGCCACGCTGAGCGCTCGCTTTTCGTAGGAGCTGTCGATCTGGCCCTTCTGGTACCAAACGACGAGCAGGAAGCCGGCCAGGAGCGTTAGCGCAAGGACCGCCGACTGCATGGCGAGAACCTGGGCCGAAAGACTTCGGCGCCTAAACCTATGACGCACCCCTGGCGCTCCCGGTCCGATGGCACGACCTCTGCCCCGGCGGTGACGGTGCTTCGCCGCGGGGCTGCTGGTCCACACTACCAGTCGATGCCAACCACGAGCCGGCAGAAGTAGCACGCCGGAGCATTTGCCCTGGTCGCCGTCGTGAACAAAATGTGCAAAATGCGGGCAACCCACACAAGCCTTGCGTAACGACCCAAACCCTGGGAGTACGAAGTCCGCTAAGTACCATCGCGGGCAAACCACCAGCCGGTGTTGGTTCTGTCGATCAAGGGAGCGTGGGCCGTCTGAGCTGGCGATGTGAGAGTGCCTAACCAGCGGCTCACCGTCGCGCCAATTGGGGCGACGCATGCCCTGGGGCCCGAACACTCGTGCCGGACCGGCGGCCTGGAACTGAGAACAGGAGGAAGATGCAGCTCTTCTGGTTGTCCTTTGGCTTTGGCCTGGTGACAGCGTCGGTGCTGGCGATCTCCGCGGTCGGTCTTAGCCTCCAGTTCGGGATAACGAATTACATAAACTTCGCGTACGGCGATTTCATGGCCCTGGGGGCTTTCTTCACCTACGTCCTGAACGACGAACTTCTTCACCTCAATATATGGGTTGCCACGCTGGGCGGCTCCGTGGCTATGGGCGCATTCGCGGTGATGTTGAACCATTTCATCCTGGCCCCCTTCGCACGACGCTTCAAGAAGACGTTTTATGTGCTCATCGTCACATTTGGCCTCTCGCTGATCCTCCTAAACCTTGAGTACTCGATCTGGGGGGCCGACGTCCGCTTCTTCAGCATGCCACTGGACCGGGCACACCATATCGGTCCCCTCATTTTGACCAATTCGCAGCTCGCCGTCATGGCGATCGCCGTCGTGCTCATGCTCGGCGTCCACGCCATGTTGAAGACGACGCGCCTCGGTAAGTCGATGCGCGCCATGTCCGATAACACCACGCTGGCCATGACGAGCGGCATCGACACCAACCGGGTAACGACCATCACCTGGTTCCTCTCGGGCGCCCTCGCCGGCCTTTCCGGTGCCGTTCTGGGCATCACGGAGGGCAACCTCACTCCCGCGGCAGGAGAGCTCTTCCTTTTCGTGATATTTGCCGCCGTGATCGTCGGAGGAGTCGGGAGTATTTACGGTGCCATGGCTGGCGCATTGCTCATTGGCTTGGCCACGGAGGTCTCCGCCGCTTACATAAACCCCGCGTACAAACTCGACACAGCTTTCGTCATCCTCATACTCGCCCTCCTTATAAGGCCTAGCGGCGTGTTCGCACGTCCGGGGAGGGCCTAAGAGACGATGTCCGGCACCTGGTACTACATCTTTACTCTTGCCTTTTTTCTCTTCGACTACTTCATACTCGCCATGGGCCTCAATATCCAGTACGGCGAGACGGGGATCTTGAACTTTGCCTACATCGGGTTCGTGGCCATCGGCGCCTACGTGACCGGAGTGCTCAGCCTCCCGAGCTCGGCCGGGACAGGCCAGTACTACATCCTCGGGCTGAGCCTACCGTTCCCGGTCAACTTGCTCCTAGGCGGCCTCACGGCCTCTGCCTTCGCAGTGCTAGTTGCCCTGATCGCTTTGCGCCGGCTCCGGACGGATTATCTGGCCATGGTGTTGATCTCCCTTTCCCTCGTCCTCTACGACGTATGCAACAACTACGTGCCCTTGTTCAATGGCGCGGACGGGCTGTACAACGTGCCCGAACCGTTTGCTGCGGCACTCAAACTGAACACGAACTCCTTTATCCCGTTTTTTGCCGCCGTCACCGGCGTTATAGCGCTGTTCATGTGGTTCGTGATGAGCCGGGTAACGCGCTCGCCTGCCGGGCGCACATTCCGGGCGATCCGCGATGACGAGGTCGTCGCCGCTGCACTCGGCAAGGACGTCTTCCGCCAGCAGCTCAAATCGATGCTCATCGGCTCGTTTTACGCCGGGATAGGTGGAGGCCTCCTGATCCAGTTCAGCGGGTCGTTCAACCCGACTGCCTGGCTACCGGGCGAGACATTCGTCGTGTTCGCGGTGATCCTGGTAGGTGGCGTCGGCAACAACATCGGCTTGCTCGTTGGGGCCCTACTGGTAGAGACCCTGCTCGTCCACCTACCCGCCTTCCTGCCGGCGATCCCGGGTGCCCCTGGCCTCATCGAGTACTTCGACGCGGTGCTGATCGGGGTACTGCTCATGGTCATGCTCTGGTTCCGGCCCCAAGGCGTGGTGCCCGAGCGGGCCCGCCGGGCGGCCAGCTTCGGGGTAAAGGCGCGCTTGGGCACGGCCGCGGGGGAGTTGGCAGAGCACGTGGGCAGCGCAAGGGCGCCCCAGGCGACGACGGAGCCGGTCGCGCTCACAACGGAGGGCTCCGGGCCATGACTTCGGTAACCATGCCTGAGACCGGGGGCCCCGGTGATGGGAGCGTGATCCTGCGCTGCGAAGGCATCACGAAGGCCTTCCAGGGCGTCCACGCTGTGAACGGAGCCGCGTTCGACGTGGTAAAAGGCCAGGTGACCGCCCTCATCGGGCCCAACGGCGCCGGCAAGACGACCCTGGTCAACATCCTGTCTGGCTCGATGACCTGTGACCGGGGACATGAGTTCATAGGTGGGACCGAGGTTACGAACTGGCCGAGCCACCGCATCGCCCGGCTGGGCTTGATGCGCACGTTCCAGCTTTCGCGCGAGCTCGGCGGGCTTACAGTTCTCGAGAACCTGCTGGTCGCGCCGCACCAGCAGCCGGGAGAGTCGTTGTTCAACGTGTTCTTCCGGCCGCGCCTGGTCAAGCGCCAGGAGCGTGCCTACGTCGAGCGCGCTCTGGACCTACTCGACACCTACGGTCTTTACCGGCTCCGCGACAATCGGGCGGGCGAGCTGTCGGGAGGCCAGAAGAAACTGCTCGAGATCTCCCGAGCAGTTATGGTTTCGCCGCAAGTCCTCCTCCTCGACGAGCCGATGGCGGGCGTCAACCCGGCGCTCATTGACCGCATCGGCGGGTACATCTTGGACTTGCAGCGATCGGGCGTGACGGTGCTCATGATCGAGCACAACCTGAACGTAGTGGAGCAAATCTGTGACCACGTGATCGTGCTGGCCGAGGGGCGCACTCTGGCGACGGGCCGGTTGAGCGAACTGCGGCAGAACGAGCAGGTGGTCAAGGCCTATTTGGGAGAAGTGATCGATGCCGGCACTGATCGCTGAGGGCGTGACCGCTGGCTATGGCCGCGCCCCGATTATCTTTGATATCTCGCTGTCCGCCGAGCTCGGCACCGTGACAACGATCATTGGGCCCAATGGAGCGGGCAAGTCTACTTTCGCCAAGGCTCTCGTCGGGATCCTGAGGCCGATGTCGGGACGCGTCAGCGTCAACGGTGTGGACCTTACCAGGATGCCGGGGTACCAGATCCCCCGCCATGGCCTCGTATACGTCCCCCAGAACGACAACGTCTTCAAGCGACTAACCGTGCGGGAGAACCTTGAGGTGGGTGGCTTTGCCGCGCGGGCGGACCCCCAGGCACGCATGGAAGAGATCCTGGCCATCTTCACTGACCTCGACAAGGCCAAGGAGAAAAAGGCCGGTTTCCTCTCCGGTGGCCAGCAGAACCTCCTGGCCATCGCCCGCGCCCTCATGGTCGATCCGGTGGCCGTCCTCCTAGACGAGCCGACGGCCGGGCTCTCGCCCGCCTACACCGACACCGTCTGGGCCCAGATCGAGCGCATTTCGCACTTGAACACAGCGGTCATTGTCGTCGAGCAGAACGTCGAGCGTGCCCTCAAGCACTCGGACTACGTCCACATCTTTGTCGCCGGCAGGAACCATGTGCACGGAGAAGCTAGAGAGATCGGCTCACTTGACCTGGCGTCGATCTTCCTCGGCCGGTCGCACACGCCATAGGTCCCCTAGGGGAAATGTGCCCCCGCGATGGCACCCCAAAACATCGCGATCAACAAAATAGTATGAGGAGAAAAAGTATGAAAAGAGCCAGACTGCCAAAGAGAACGCCTATCGGCGTCGCGCTTGCGGCTGTCATGATAGCTACCGGTGGATGGGCGTCCGCGACCTCGGTGCCAGAGAGCGCCCACCCGTCGTCGTCGTCGGCGCCGCTCGTTGTCGGGGGCATATTCCCTTTCACCGGCTCGAAGTCTCTGCTGTCCCAGTGGGGGACCCATGGGGTCGCCGTCGGCCTCTACGAGGTAAACCACAATGGCGGCGTTCTCGGTCACCAACTGAAGTCCGCCTACGTTGATGACGCTGCGGATTCGGTCGATGCCCTTCCAGCCTTCCGTAAGCTGCTGCTCAGTCACCCCACGGTCGTGGTCGGCCCCTTCTCGCCCACGATCGAGGCGGTGATCAACCAGTTCCAGCCGAACGATGTCGCCGACTTCATGGTTGGCGGCCTCACGACGCTTGACAACATGAAGTACCCGTTCGTCTTCCGCACCACCTCCTCAGACTCCAACGAGGCGATCGCGATGGCCTATTACGCGATTAGCCGCGGGTGGAAGACGGCCTCGTTGATCTTCGACAACTCGGCGAACTCGCAGGGTTTCGTGCCTCCGATAATCAAAGCCTTCAAGGCGCTTGGGGGCAAGATCGACGCCAATATCACCCTAGTCCCCGGCCAGTCGTCTTATAGTACGGAGCTGACGCAGGCTTTTGCTAACAAACCGCAAGTCATTTTCGACTCGATGGACTCCCAGACAGCGGCGACCTTGTTCAACGACGGCCAGCAGCTCGGATATATGAACGTGCCCTGGATAGGGGACGACCTCCAGTCGGCTCCGCAGGGTGCCTATGCCAAGGCGTTCGGTTCGACCGCGGCAAAGTTCCTGACAGCCGCACTGCCAGCTTCGCCGTCGGGGGCGGCCTACAGTCACTTCCTGGCTGATTATAAGCAGGTGTGGCATACAACCTCGATCCTCCCCACCACATTCAACGAGTACGACTCGATCGTCATTTCGGCTCTGGCCATGGCCATCGCCAAATCGACCGACCCGAAAGTTTGGGTTCACGACGTCCTAAAGGTGACGAACCCACCGGGAACAGAGTGCTTCACCTACGCGTCGTGCCTCGCCCTGGTGCAGAAGGGTAAGAAGATCAAGTACTTCGGTGCTTCGGGGAACGACATCTTCAACCAGTACCACAACGTGTTCAGTGGGTTTCAGATGGTCGGGTTCGACTCGAAGCTGAACAACGTCACCCGCGGCACTGTCTCTCCGCAGCAGCTAGCCTCCGTCGTGGCCAAGGAGCGCTAGGGCCTTTAGGTGCCCGCGGTCGAGCGGGTGGGCGGCAGGCGTATCGCGCCCGTGGCCGCCCACCCGCCCAGCCGGCCGTTGACAAACGGCCTGGGGGCGAGGCCAGGCCATACAATGGGCGCCATGACCGTGCCTTACCGGATCCGCACCTTCGGC
Organism: Actinomycetes bacterium; assembly: GCA_021827285.1. Taxonomy (GTDB): domain Bacteria; phylum Actinomycetota; class Acidimicrobiia; order Acidimicrobiales; family Palsa-688; genus JAKAWM01. The sequence goes on from JAKAWM010000072.1 coordinate 8,819, forward strand.
GACCCCGTCCTGAAGAGGCGCGCTGAAGAGGTGCCCGACATCGATGGGCGGATCGCCAAACTGGCCGAGGACATGCACGCCACGCTGAAGGAGGCGCACGGTCTGGGGCTGGCTGCCCCCCAGGTGGGAGTGGGCCGGCGGCTGTTTGTCTACGAGGTCGAAGACGGCGGTCCCCGCACGCTGGTCAACCCCGTCATCGACGAGGCGCAGGGGGAATGGGAGTTCGAGGAGGGCTGCCTGTCTGTTCCTGGCCTGTACTTCCGCATCACCCGGCCCAAGACGATCCATATCAAGGGTTATGAC